>DASQDN010000717.1:0-21738 GCA_035634155.1 Bryobacteraceae bacterium
GTCCTGCCGAGAAGCACCTGCAGTCGCCGATACCCGTATCGCGGCTTCTCTCGCGCTAACGTAATCAACTGCTGGCGCAGCCACTCATCGTCAGCTTCTTCCCTGTACCGAAAGGTCTGACCTGCCCCCTTTTTCCGCATATTCGGCCATCTGAGATCATATAGCCCATTCGTACTCTGGACACGATTGATTATGGGTTCAGAATCGCCCGCCCATATCGCGAAAGCCAACATAGCCGTAGAGTGGGAAGTCGCGGAAGACGAAAAGATGTCCCGCGTCGTCAAGCAGCGAACCTCAGCCGCTGAAGCTATCGCGGTACATAGTGTATACGTCGAGGTCCGTGGACTTCGCCCCGGGCATCACTGTTGGTGTCAATTCAAGGTAGACACGGAATGGAGCCCCCTCGGCGGCACTCGTACCGCCTCGGCGGCCAACAGCCAGCCACAGCGATACGTTTTCGCGTTCGCGTCGTGCCAGCACTGGAGTACCGCGAGCTATCGCATGTTTCGCGCCCGGGCACCCCGATTTCAACCGGAGCGAGGTTCGTCGTTGAAAATGGCCTGCCAGGAGCACAGCGCGCGTAAGCTCCCCCGAGCCTGAGCTGGGACGCGGATCCGATCTGAATTCCCCGTTCTATTGAAGCCCGCAGGTTCAGCAGAAAGCTCACATGTATGCACCCTGGCAACCACGCTGGGCACTACCGACGCTACGCGCCGGATCCACAGAGCGTGCAACTCCCCGACGGCAGCCGAATTATCTTCAACCGGAAGTGGGCAGACTGCATCACGGGTACGAACAACCGTGCGGCCGGAAGAGAGCGACACAATTTGACGGCTCGCAGGACGGTTAGAATTCCATGTCGCGTGGAGCATGAATAAACACCGGAAGGCATATTCTTGCCTTACCCTGTAATGCTGCGAGATGCCCTCAATCTCTCTACCACACTGAATGGACACGTCTAAGAATTCAATTGAATGTTGCACACCGGATGGCCCCTGTGCTATTTGAATAAGCTGCATCTGATTCGGCAACGCAACGTTGCAGTTGATGGCTTAACTGCCCGGATCTATTTCGCACCCGTTACGGAGGAGAGATGGGCAAAGGCGACCGAGGACTTGAGATTGATCTTGAGGTAAACCCTGCACCGCCCGCGGATCCGCCGCTCGGCAACTACTATCGTCTGATCCTCACGTATCAAACCGATCTCCAACCCATTAAAGACCTCGGCTTCCTCGTCGGAATTGTGGTCAACGATATGGCCACAGGGATCATCCCGACTAATCAGTACCAAGCTCTTGTAGCGCATCCGAATGTGGTTCGAATTGACGGCGCTCGCCGCATGCGATACGCGCTGGACGCGAGCCGAAGCGAAATCAAGGCGGACCTTGTCCACAAGCCGCCACCGAACTCAGGCGTCATGGGCTATGACGGCACGGGCGTAATCATCGGAGTTATCGATCACGGCTTCGATTACCGGCATCGGGCTTTCCGCAAGGGCGACGGAACCGGTCAGACCCGAATCCTGCGACTCTGGGACCAGAAAGCAACACAGTGGAAGCCCGGCCTCAACTACGGCAAGAAGTATACGGAAGCCGATATCAATTCGTCTCTCGAGGATTTCAAGAATCCCGGATCTGGCGTGCGCATGGAGTACAACGGCGATTACTACCACGGGAGCCACGTTTCGAGTATTGCTGCGGGCAGTGGCATTCCTGGCGCGAACGGGAAAGAGCACGTTGGGATCGCCCCGGGGGCCGACCTGATCCTCGTCGAAAGTGCGGGCGGCGACGCCACGATTGCGGAGGCGATCGTTTATATCGCGGAAGAAGCAAAAGCGTTGGGCCGTCGTGCCGTCATCAATATGAGCCTGGGGAGTACGGGCACGGCGTGCGACGGCTACTCTCCCAACGATCGAATGATGAATTCGCTCGCCGCCGAATATCCGAATCTGGTGCTGGTGGCTGCAGCAGGCAACGGTGGGGGCTATGACTTCCATGTCGCCGGTGAAGTCACCGCGGCTCAGCCGTTCAACATTCAACTGCAAAGCGCCGGCAATGACTGTGTCCTGTACATCTGGTATCCAGGCACCGAAGCATTCCTGCTGACCGTCACACCGCCCGCCGATTCCGGACAGGAAAGTTCGCTGGTATTCGATCTCAGCGTCGGAGCCGTGCTGATGAAGTCCTGGACCGACGGAAACCGCATCGAGTTTGCGTCCGAGGTTCATCCCTACAACAACAAGCGCCGCACTATCGTAACGATGCGCGCCGGCGCCCGCGACGCGCTCGCGCCCGGAGTGTGGACACTCAGTGTCAGCGGCACACCGTCCATCAACGGGAAAGTGCACTCCTGGATCGATTTCGATATCTCCGCTAACCACCGGCATCGACCTCGATTTGTAACAGGAGATGGCGCGAACACGGTTGAGTCGCCAGGCTCGGCCGACAAAGTCATCGCGGTAGGAGCATATATAACAACACCCCTTGCTAGCCGACCCGACGAGCCCGCCGGAGTTCTTTCGTTCTTCTCGAGCAAGGGGCCGCTGCTCGGCCCTGGCTTTGGCGCCGCAGGCCGCATGAAGCCGGATCTTTGCGCCCCCGGACACATGATCAACTCGGCCGAGACTCGGTTTGGGCAGCAGCCAACCGATGCAGTCATTGACGCGTATGTGAAGCACCCTGGGACTAGCATGGCTGCCCCGCACGTGGCCGGCGTGGTTGCGCTCCTGCTGCAAAAGGAGCCATCCCTCACCGCTCAGCAGGTTTACAATCGGCTGATACAGAACACGCGCAAAGACGCCTACACAGGCAATAGCCTGCCGAATCCCGAATGGGGCTACGGCAAGGTCGATGCCTGGGCGACACTGTTCCCGCCTGCGCCGCCTCCGGGGCAGAATGCCGGCGCCGATTCTGTCGTGGCCGAGGTGTACAAGGACCCGCTGCAGGACCTTGGAAACACGATGGCGCGATCGACGCTCGGCAGGGACTATCTGCGTTTCTACCAAGCGCATTTCCAGGAGGTCGTGAGCCTTATCCGGGATCACAAGCGTGTTGCAACAGCATGGCTTCGATCTGGCGCTCCCGCTGCGCACACACTGCTCACTCACTTATTGACACCGGATCGGCCGCTTCCTACGCAACTCTATGGACGTTCGCTGCGGATGGGCTTATCGCGCTTTCTGCAGTCTGTTGCTCGGTACGGAGGACAGGATTTGCGGGAGGCAGTGAACAGGCTCGGCGAGCCCCTTCCGGCCGACGGGCTGACATGGAACCAGATCCGCGCTCACATTCAGGGAAGGGGCTGACACGCTATGCCGGCACAGGCAGGTACCCTCGAAGTTCTAGGACGTGAGATCGGCAAAGCTTTAGCGCCGCTCGAGCAGCAACTCGCCCCAGAGAAGGTTGTCGCACTGTTCAGCGCAGTGGGCTACGTTCCACCGGCACCCGTGCTCACGGCAGCTAGCGGCGCAATCCAAACGGCGCGTAGCGCCGCGACCGCGCTTCCGGCGAAGATCGCTGACTTAGCTGGCTCCATCGCGGGGGGAAGCGCTGAGCAGATCGCGGCCAAAGGCTTCGCTTTGGCCCAACAGATCGCGGGAGTCGTTTCGTCGTTGACCGCCCTTGGGCAAGCGCTGAAGAACGCCGCAGCGGGCAATGCCGAGCTGGCGCAGTTCGCACAAGCCTTCCCGCGCCGCGTGCTTGACCTGTTGATCGTTCGGTATCTGGAATCCACTTCGCCGACTATTGCGAACGTCCTCGAAGTGCTCGGCGTGATCGAGCGCGGCTTCGTCGCGCCCCCTGTGGGAGCTTCGAAGGCTGCGATCCGATATTATCGCCGGAGCCTTCGGCCCGATCGCATTGCGCAACTGCTTACCAACCCGCAAGCGCTTCTCGGCGATCTGTATGACTGGGGGAAGGCGGCGTGGAGCCAGGCTCCCTATACCAAGAGCCGAGTTCTGTTTGAGCGCGTTCACGAACTGCTGCCGGTGGAGGGAGTCCACGCGCAACTGAAGTTGGACGGCGTGCAGCCGCCTTCGCTGAGCCTTCATTCGTATGCGTTCACATTAAATGTGGCGGGCATTCTGGCCGAGTATGCTCACGACGCGAACGGGTCTCTCGCGTTCGAACAGAAGATCGGCGCGGCATGGAAGTTCTTTTTGGAAGGCGACGCGCAATGGAAAGCCGGTGTTCTGGTCCAAGTAGCGCCGCCGTTGAAAGTAGAGATCAACCCCGCTCACGTCACCGCAGGCGCAAGCGCCGCAGCAGGGTTCCGCCGCGAACCAGGGGCACCGCCTGCCATTGTGTTCGGACACACCGATGGCAGTCGTGTCCAGATTTCCGGCATCGAAGCTCGCGCCGGCGCATCCGTCGCGCTATCGGGCGGCAAGTTGAAGGGCGAGCCCGCGATTGAGGCCAAGCTCGCAGGCGGCAAGCTCATCATCGACACATCCAATGCCAGCGGTCTCCTGAAGCCGCTCACATCCGGCGTGCGCGTTGAAAGCGACTTCAATATTGCGTTGGCTTGGAAGTTGTCAACTGGCTTGAAGTTTCAGGGATCGGCTGCGCTTGAAGTTGCGTTTCCGACGAACGTGACAGTGGGGCCGCTGACCATCCAGAAGACTTACCTGCGCGCCGCGTTGCAAGCTGCCAACGTCGTCGCCGAGTTGTCAGGCGCTGTGTTGGTGAACGTCGGACCGGTTGCGATCACGATGGATCGCATCGGTTTAGAAACGCAGTGGTCTTTTCCGGAGAACGCGAACGGCAACCTTGGACCCGTCCAAGTCGATTTGGCATTCAAGCCGCCGAACGGTCTCGGCATCTGGATTGAAGCGAGCATCATTTCCGGCGGCGGATTTATCAGCCGTGAACCCGGACCGCCAGAACGCTTCAGCGGCGCCTTGGGATTGAAGCTGGCGAAAATCTCGATCGGCGCATTCGGAATTCTCGAGCGAACGGCCAGTGGCCGTCTCTCGTTCGTTGTCGTCATTGGTATTCGGTTCACGCCCGGCATTCAACTCGGCTGGGGCATCGCGCTTACCGGCGTGGGCGGTGTGGTGGGAATCAATCGACGCGCAAATGCCGACGCGTTGCGCGAGCGACTCACTTCAGGCGCGGCGGCGAACGTTCTGTTTGCTAGCGATCCGGTGAAGAACGCGCCCGTACTCCTCGGCGACCTGAATGCAATTCTTCCTGCTGCCGACGGCATCTTCATCGTTGGGCCGACGCTGCAACTGACGTGGCTGGAGATTGCCAAGTTTGATCTTGGGATTCTCATCGAGTTGCCGGGGCCGAGCAAGATCATCCTCATCGGCAGCGCCCGAGTCGAGTTCGGAGGACAAGCCGGCACACCGCCGCTGATTCAGATCCGCCTCGACATCTTCGGCTGCATCGACTTCGTGCAGAAGCTCGTCGCCTTCGATGCTGCGCTGGTGAACTCGAAGGTCTTCCAAGTCTTCGAACTAACCGGCGAAGCGGCATTTCGCCTGAGCACGGGCGACCGCCCGTACCTGGTGCTATCGATCGGCGGCTTTTATCCTGGATTCAATCCTGAGCCTGCCGTGCTGCCGCCGCTGCAACGCGTTGCAGTCAGCTACTCGGCGCCAGGCGCTATCAGCTACCGCGTTCGCCTGGAAGCGTACTTCGCGATCACGTCGAACACGCTGCAGGTCGGGGCCAAGCTCGAAGCAAGTCTCGAAGCCGGCCCGATCAATGCGCTCGGGTTTGTTTCCTTCGACGCCCTTATCCAGTTCAAGCCCTTTTACTTCAAGATCGGGATTGCTGCCGGCTTCCGCATTCGCTTTGAAGGCTTCACTCTTGCCGGCGTGCATTTCAAAGGCACGCTGTCCGGACCGGGACCGGTGGTGCTGGCCGGCAGCTTTACCTTCGAGATCCTCTTCTTCGAAGTGAGTTGGAGCGGCAGCATCTCCATCGGAAAAAAGAATCCCGATGTGATCACACCGGTCGGCGACCTCGTGCCACTGCTCGCGCCCGAGCTGAGCAAGGCGCAGAACGTGGAAACAATCGGAGCCGAAGACAAGGAGACGGTGGGATCCGTCAAGCCGTCCGCAAAGCCGGTACTCACGCCCATGGGTCAATTCGTGTGGCGGCAAAAACGGGCGCCGCTCGATGTCACTCTCGATCGCTTCGAGGGTGTCAACCTCGCCAATCCGCAAGCGCTTGTGGTGACGTCCACTGTCGCGGGCAGCGTTGTAAAGGACTGGTTCAGCCCCGGTACCTTCAGGAATCTGTCGCAGTCGGAATCCATCAATCAGTCGGCCTTCGATCGTTTGCAGGCAGGACTGCAGATTGGCTTCACCAATAAGCGGTCTTCCGAGAAGAAGCACACGTTGCAGTTGAAGATGCTCCGACTGCCGCAAGCGGTCCCGATGATGACCGTGTACACGGCGTTCCCGGCGGCGACACTTTCGGCGGTCGACGAACGCAGCGGCGCGGTTGGAGTCTCTCTTGGAAGCCCTGCGATCTCGGTGAAAGACGAGTCCTGGACGATGAGCGGACCGGGCGGCATGATGCAGGGCCTGACCCAAACGGACGCGCACGGTCGAGCCGGCCAGTCCGGCGGGATCGCACTACCTGCGCAGGATGCAGCCAACTTGATCAACCTGGGGGCGATATAGGTGGCCGACGAATTAAGCTTCTTTGGCTGGGAACGTTCGGCCGTATACGATCTTGCGACTGGCGCTCTGCAGGATGGTCGGCTGGGCGCGGCGTTGCCGCTTACGTTGGCGGATCGCGAATCGCCTGGCAACAAAGCAACACAAAGCGCCGAGTTCCTTCTAGCCGGCCCGAAAGACATATCCGGAGTTCGGACGACGGCCATCGCGCGCCGTTACCCGCCGCCCGGAAACACCAAGGCCGAAACAACTAAGCTGGTTTACGTCGAGTTCAGCGCGCCCGATCTGCCCTGGCGCTACACGCCGCAAACCACCACCAGCGACACACTACGACCGTGGGTGGTGCTGATCGTCGGAACGGAAGCGGAGATCACCCTCGCAACCGGTGGAGCGATCACGTGCTCCGATGCGGTTGCCGCCGCGCATCCTTTAGCGCAGTCCGCGCGCTGGGCCCACATCCAGGAACAGAACGGAAAAACCATCGCGCGCATCCTGTCCCCGCGTCCACTGCAACCCGACACGGCTTACATTGCCGCGCTCGTGCCCGCCTTCAACGACGCAGGGGCGAACCGTTGGACGGCTACGGGCTTCACGGCGCCAGCGTATGACCTTTGGCGATTTCATACAGCCGAGGCCGGCGACTTCGAATCGCTGGCGGGCGCTCTCCTGCCGGGCAAAGCATCGCCTTCTACGGGCCGCGCTCCCGTGCAATATCCGCGCATTGCTGCTGCCCCGCCCCTATCGATTCGTGGCGCGATCGCTCCCTTATTTGGCGCCGATGCCGCGCTGCCCGGGAACGTTGCAGCGGACGTCGCGGTGCTGCGAAGCCCTCTGACCGATCCTCGAAATCGGCGCATCATCGGGCTGCCGGTGTATGGCTCAGAATGGACGGCGAACCCGGCAGCGCTTCCTTGGGGAAGCAGCCTGAACAACGACCCGCGGCACCGTGGCGTCGCGGGTCTGGGGATGCGAGCGGCCGTGGACTTGCAAGATCAGTTGATGGAGGCGGCCACCACGCAATCGGGCGCGCTTGGCGAAGCTGCCCAGCGTGTGCGTCAATTGACGTTCGGCTTGATGGCCGCGCGGTCGCTTTGGACACGGCGCTTGCCGTCCGATCCGATGCAGCGACTTGAACTCTACGGGTCGTCCATGCGGCGCATGCTGACCGGCTCCGGTCCCGTTCTCGGGCAGGTCGCGGGCGAAGATCGTCCCTTGCCCGAAGCTCTCTTTTCGACCGCGGCACGGCGCGCGCTCCGGCGAGGTCCGGCGCGAACCGAACTCGCCGTGCCGAACGCAACGTCGGCCGCAGCCGTGCTAAACGCGGCGAACACCTGCCCTCTCGGACCGGACCGAGCGCCCGCTGGCTTGCCCCATGTCGACGGAATGACAGGCGCGTTGGGTCTACCGCAGTTCGAACAGGTACTGCGTACAGCAGGAGAGAAACCACGAATCGACCGTGCGAATAGTAAGCCCGGCGAGATCGACGAAGGCTCCCTTAAACTGGCCGAGGAGATCGGCCGCGGGTATGAGATGCCTGTGTGCAAGCCGGTGAATCTCATTGCGCTCGAGCAGACGCTGACCGCGGCCATCGACCCGACCGTGCAGCTACCGATCGCGGCGACGCGCGTGCTCGAGACGATCACCGGGTTGGGACCAAATCCGTTGAAGCCCATCGAAGTCTGCATCGGGCTCGATTTCCCGTTGTGGACCTGGATGCGTGATCATGCGGCCGACTGGCTGCTGCCCGGCATCAACGAACTGAAAGAGAATGCCGTTGCTGCTTTCGAAAGCAACCCTGTCTTCGTTGATGCCTTCCTGGCTGGATTCAACACCCAGGTGATCTCGGAACTGCGATGGCGAAACATACCGCTGGCTACCGGCTGTACTCCGGTCCGCATGTTCTGGGGCCCGGTTGACGCCTCGGGCAAACGGCTGGCGGACATCAATGGCATTGCAACCTGGCCGGCTTCTTCACCGCTGGGAGACACATCCCACGGCGTAGGCGCGGCGGCGGGAAGTGACGTGATTCTTGTGTTCCGCACAGATCTGTTCCGTCGCTATCCCAAGACTCTCATTTACCTGGTCCCTCCCGTGATGAACGGCGCCAACCCGGACTGGAACGTTGACCCGAATGTTGCCAGCCGCGTGCTGCCGAGCTTTCAGGGCCAAGTCGCTGAAGACATCGTTTTCTTCCGCTTCGATGTTTCCCCTGCGAATGCCCGCAAGCACTGGGTTGTACTCGAGGAGCCGCCGATCGGAATCACGTTCCGCAACGACAAAGCCGTTGGCGGCGGAGTCACCGATGGCGCGAGCTTTGCGATCGCGACGATTGACCAGACAACGCGCGTGCTCATCCCCGGCGCTGCGCTGATCCCGGAGCCCTGATCGATGTCCCCTGACATTGCTGTCCTTTTACCCGTCCGACTGGAGACGCGGTTCTATCCGCCCGGTCCTTCTGCGATGTCGTGGCGGCTGCGCGTCCTGATTGTTCCGGACGAACCGTGGATCGACCGGCACAATCCGCTGCCCTCGCAAGCCGAGATGGATGCGCTCGCCGCATTCTATGACTCGGTGGGCGCAGGGGTTCAATCGGCAGAAGGCAAGATCGCGTGGGAGGTTCTCGCAGGCCGCGTCGGCAGCGGAGCACGCGCCGATTGGCTGCTTCGATCCTACGGAAACGGCGTTCAACCCGCGCAGTTGAGCACACCTCCGGTTTATAGCCGCATCCATGGCTTCCCGGATGCGCTTGAACTTTGGATTGCTCGCGGCGGGCAACCAGCCACAATGGTAAAGCAGTGGCCAGTCAACTTGTCGCGCCTGGATGTGAGTCTGCCCGACCCGTCAAAGAACGACGAACGCTGGTACACCGCGTGGAAAGAAGCCCAGAACACCGGACTTGGCGTTGAAGTAGATCTTGGACCGCAGCAGCCGAACGACATCGACGTCCTGTACGTGGCAGGAATCGGCAAGACACCTGCCGAAGCGCTGTTTGCGAACCATCGCTGGTCCGGAGCCTTGGGCGCAATCGAGCCCGGCACGCCGACAAACACCGTCGCGGGAAAGCCCGCCGCAGACCTCGGGGACTCTGCCGCAAGCTGGTACAGCATAGCGGCCAGCGCCAACGCTCCCGGCGCTGGCAGCACAGCTCTCAGCCAGGCTCTTACCGGTCGGCCGGATGCGTTCGGCGCCTTGCCGGGCGACACGTTCGACCACTCCACTCCTGGTCACGCGATGATGAGTGCGCTGTGGACCATCCTGTGGGGACACACACTCAAGGACATCTGGAACCTCGGCGACGGCGTGCAACGTGCCGGAATATGGGCTACTGCAACGGTGCTCCCGGAAGGTTGGCTGCCGCCGATCCGCATTGCCGAGCAGCCTTACGGCGTACTGCCCGCAACCTCGCTGAAGAGTTGGAAACCGAACCCGGCCGATCCCGACCCTGATAGTGCGGCGGTCGAAGCCGGTCTCACCGACTACTTCAGGCTCGCCCGCAAGAGTTTCGCCGACCTCGCTACCGCGCGTGGCACCGTCAGCGGAGCGAATACCGACAAGCTGCTGCAACTTCTCGGACAAACGCCCTCCTCGGACCACTACCTGTACCGCGTGTTCCTTTCCGAGCAGGTTCTTCAGTACTTCTATGGCTCGGCGCTCGGAGGCGGAGACCAGGGCACAGACCGCAACAGTTTCGACCGCTGGTGGAATACCTCTGCCGAACCAGTCACTCCCTGGCTGAAGCAGCCGGAGCGCAAATACGTAGCTTCCGGCAATCCTTTAAATATCAAGTTGCCGCTGGTTGCTCCCGACAACTTTTCCCGGGATTCAAAGTTCGGCGACTTCTTCACTCTGGACTACGTGTCGCTGCCTTCCGCCGCTTTCCACGAGTACTTGGTATGGGCGCAATCGGTCAGCCTTCTCGGCCGCATGCTGATGCAAGCTTTGATCGTGAGTGCGGCTGAGGCGCATCGCGCCGCCAACGGAATATCGGGACCCGCCCTGGAGCCGCCGGTGAGTTCAGCTTCCATGACGCAGATCGTGCAATGGGCCACCGCACTGACGGACGCCGAACTCGCCACCGCAAAAACGCACCCTGCCGTCATTGCGTATCACCACACACGAAAAGCCATTGATGTCTTGAAATCCGAATCGGTGGGCGTGCTCGATCGTGTGCTGCGTGCCACCATCGATAGCGCTTGCTATCGCATCGATCCGTGGATCAATGCTCTGCCCGCACGTCGCATCGCGCAATGCCCTCCGTCGGATCGACCGCTGGGCGCTTTCGGTTGGGTCGACTCGCCTAGGCCAGGAACCCCTGGCCCCACGCCCGGAGGGCTGCTGCATGCTCCATCCGAACGGCAGGCGCTCACATCGGCCATTCTTCGCGACAAGTTCATCAACGATCCACAGCCGGCCCGCTGGAACATGAACCTGACATCCAAGTCGGTTCGCATGGCTGAGGCGATCGCGGATGAAGTCCGGGCAGGCGCGTACATCCAAGAGGTTCTCGGGCGCCAAGTGGAGCGCATTGCCGGGACGAAGGCATTGGTGGAGCAGTTGCGGTCCACGTACCCAATTCATAATGCGCATGCGGGCAGACGGGTATGCGACGGTGAAGCCGTGTTGAAGGCGAATCCCGCCTCGCTAGGAATGAACGCCGCGCAGCTAAAGAGACTCACGGATGTACGTGCGGCCGTCGATGCTTACGGGGATCTGCTGGTTGCGCAAGCCGTGTACGACGTTGTGTCAGGCCGCGGCGCGATCGCAGGCGCCACGATGGATGCAGCCGCGGGACTCAGCGCGCCACCGGAGTTGGAAGTGATTCGCACCAGCCGCACCGGCCGAAGCGTTACGACCGCTGTCGCCGTGTTGTTGCCCGATACGGACGCGCCACCAATCGACCCCGCGACCAGTCCGGTGAATCTGGCTGACCCGGCCGTTGCCGCGTTCCTTTCCGAACTTCTGGGCGATTCCAAGACCGAGAACTGGTCGTGGGAAATTCTGCTGCCGGATGGATCCGTTCAGGTACGCCATCTAGCCGATCTCGACTGGTTGCCTGCCGACGCGGCTGCGGCTTCGGAAGAATCTCTCGCGCAGCTGATTGCGTACGGCGGGATTCTAAACACTGCATGGTCGGTGCGGGGCGCCGGCGGCCAAGTCCAGGCCGTAAAGCTGTCGGACCTCGGCATGTCGATGGATGCCATCGTGAACCTGGCGGAATCCGACCGGAACAATTTAGTTGCAGACCACGTTGGCGCGGGCGCCGTGGTGGCCGGCGAGTTGCCGCAACCAGGCGCGCGAAGCCAAGCAAGCGCCAAGCGCGCCCTAAGCGTCCTGGGAGAAAGACCTGCTGTTCCGGACAATCTGTCCGAAACGGACGTGTCCGATGACAGCGTTCGTCAGGAATTGTTGAAGCGATATGACAACCTGCGGCAGCTCGCAACGGTGAGCCTCGCCGCGTTATCCGCGCAGACAGCCCCTGAGGCCCTGGTGCGAGCCGCGCGATGGGGAGTGACGCCCGTTCCCGCGGAAGGAGAATCGCTCGACGATCTGAAGCTGAAGGCGATTGAAGCGTTGGCCGAACGTCTGCAAACTGCGCCCGACTTAGCGACGGCCGCGACCCTCGAAACAGCAGGGATTGCACGGACCATTGCGCAACTTGCATCGAGCGACGGGAAGTATCCCGTGTTGTCCCGCATCGACCTGGGCTCGATTGGATCCAAGCTCTTGCCCGCGAACCTGGATAACGATTGGCTGACGGTCAACGCGGCGGTTCGCATGCCGCTTGCGCGCTTGGAGGCATTCCAACTCGATGGCGAACTATCCGGTCTCTGGAGGCCGATGGGCGCCATCTGCAATCGTCCCGACGATCCGTGGCAGAAGAAAACGTCGAAGGCCGGCTCGGTTGCGAGTTCATCAAGGCTCATTGTGGCCTTCAGCCCCTCGCCCGAGTCCACCCAAGTCGCCGCGGGCCTTCTGGATAGCTGGGGGGAAACCGTGCCGGACACCGAACAAACCACGTCTGCCGCGTTCGGCTTCAATGCTCCCGCCGCCCGAGCCCCGCAGGCCGTTGTTCTTGCGGTCGCGCCGGACGCGAACGTCCCGCTGACGGTCGCAACCACCGTGGAGATCCTCGCGGAAACGCGGGAACTGGCCCGTGCGCGCGCCGTCACAATCGAGGACCTGGCCAGCTACAGCGCTGCTGTGCCAATGACAATGCTTGCAGTTGGACTGAGCTGAAATGGTAAATCAATACGACATCTACCGGCGTCTCGAGCCCGCGCCTCCTTCTTCCAATCTCGATCGGGGATTTCTGGCCGAGGTCGCGGACCCTGCCTGGTTCCTGGCCCGGCAGTGGAAGCTGGGTGAACTGCAAGGGGAAGACGCGTCGTCGCCGGTGAGTGTCGTCTGCCGTGTCAGTCATCAGAAGGTGGAATTGCACGCAGGGGACCCGTTGTCCGATCCCGCTATTGTTCCGCCGGAAGCCATCGTGGAATCCGAGCCCGACGATTGGTGGACACCGGGCAGGCGTATCCGCATCGGCAGGCTGGCTGCTGCGACGCTTCCACCCCTCGCTTCGGCAGACCCGACACTGATCCTTCGCAATCTGCCGGTCCCCTACGAAGCGTTCGATGCCACCGGCTATGACGGATATCGCGTATGGCTGCAGCGCGCCTCTTTGGGACTGCCTGCAGCGGCGTTCGCCGATGTTCCCTCCACTGCGCCGCAGGACCTTTGGAATCCGGCTGAGCTCTGTTACGAGACGTCCTTCAAGTGCGCATCTTCCGACTTGCGACTGACGCGGCACACAGGCGGGCAAATCGACTGGCATTCGGTCGACGCCAATCAGCCACTGACCCAACCGGCCACGATGCAAGCAACCAACCGCATCCTGGTGAATCGAATGTCCTATCCCGGCGCGCCGCACCCGCGCTGGTGGCAGATCGAGGATCATGAGGTGGACATCGGCGGCTTCCCGCCGGATCGTAGTCACTTTGCGACCATGCTTTTGATCGACCTGATCGCCGCGCACAGCAACGATTGGTTCCTATTTCCGATCGCCGCATCCACCGGCACGGCAGTCACCTTCCACGACGCGCAGGTGATCGACTCCTTCGGCGATACATGGTCACTGCAGGTTCCGACTAACTGGTCATTGTTCGCTGTGGAAGGATTGAAGCCGTCGTCGTTGCTGGTATGGCCTACGGTCGCAACTCCCATCCATGGACCGGTACTCGAAGATGTGGTTCTCGGTCAGGATGAAGACGCCAATGTCTTGTGGGCAGTAGAGCAGCGTGTCAACGGACGCGATCTGCCGACCGCGCCTAGGCCCTCAAAAGAACTCGCGGCGACAGCAGCCGTTTCTACGGACCGCAAATCGTACTCGTATCAGCCGACCTCGCCTATGTTCCCGTACTGGCATCCGTACACAGTGCAGGAGGTAGCGGGACGCAGGCGGTATGTGCAGGGCCGGCTGGCCGATCTGTCGCAACCCAGCCCAGTTCTGATGCCCGAGCCGCGCGCTTCCGTGCTTTACGACCGGCACGCGAAGCCTGCGGAACCCGCGCACCAGGTGGAGCCGGCAACCGTGCCGGTGAATGGGCTGCGGTTGGAGCGGCGCATGATGCTGGCTCGCGGCGCCGACGCGCGACCGATATTGTGGGCGCAACGCCGGAGACTGCCCTTACTGGCGCCACCTGCGATGCGCCTCGAATTCGATCGGCTCATAACTGACCCTATGTAGTGGCTACGATGAATAGCGTCGGATCCGTTTCGGCGCCATCCAGCTTGCCGGTGCGCTAGATGTGGATTACTTCGCCAATTGTGTCCGCAGCAATCGCCAGCCCATTACGCCCTGGGGAGCCACTATAGTAAGCAGAGGCGACGTTGCGAGCCCGCCAAGCCGTTCATGCAGACTCCAGCGATAGAGATGAGAGGGGTTACAAGGCGGTTCGACGGGAAGCGTTCGGTAAACGCTCTTGAGGACGTCAACTTGCGAATTGAACACGGTGAGATGGTCTCGGTTGTCGGAGCGTCCGGTTCCGGCAAGTCAACAGTGTTAAATCTGATTGGCGGGTTGGATCAGGCCACATCCGGAGAGATCCTGATCGATGGCGTCAATCTGGCCGGCCTTGGCGACGAGCAACTGACGCAGATTCGCCGCGACAAGATCGGATTCGTCTTCCAGTTCTTTCATCTGCTGCCTACGTTGTCGTGCCTGGAGAACGTCGCGATTCCCCTCCACATCCGGGGATGGCCGCGGAAGAAGATCGACGAACGCGCGAGAGAGTTGTTGTGCCGGGTGAAGCTTGGCGCAAGGCTCGATCACTTGCCGGACGAGTTGTCGGGCGGCGAGCGGCAACGCGTGGCGATCGCTCGGGCACTGTCGAATTACCCCCCCGTTCTCTTGGCTGACGAGCCGACTGGGAATCTGGATAGCGGTTCGGGTGGGGATATCCTCAACCTGATCCATGAACTGCATCGGGACCTCCGCTCGACCATTGTGGTTGTAACGCATGACGCTAACCTGGCGCAGAGTTGTCCTCGCACGGTGACGTTGAAGGACGGCCGGATTGTCGCGGAAACGCGCCGATGAGCGCGGCTGTTCGCTTGCAGTTACCGATGCTGCTGTCCTGGAGCCGCTTGCTATCCGTCGTTCCGCTGCATTTTCTCGCGATGGCGGGGGAAATGAAGCTGCTGGCCTTCGGGTTGATCTTGGCCGGGCTTACGGATGTGCTTGACGGGTACCTGGCGCGCCGATGGTCTTGCGGCTCGGGCTTCGGCTCCAGATTGGATTCGGTTGCGGACAACGCACTTGGGTTGGCCGTTACGGGATGGGTGGTCGTGCTTTGTCCTGGTGCTTCGGACCACCTCGGGTTGGGTTGTTACATTGTGCTCGCGACCGCCGCGCCAAGCGTTCTGGGGTGGCTGCTCTACAGAAGACTGGTTGCGCTGCACACGTATAGCGCCAGGGCGGCTGCAGTTTGCGCCTACGCAACGGCGGTCTATGTTTTCTGGGGAGATCTGACGTTCGGACCAACACAACGCATCCTGCTCGCGTCGGCTGTTACTTTGAAGGCGTTGGACGAGCTATTGATTCTGCTGCTGGTCGATGGCAGCGCCCTCGACCAGCAGCGTTCGATCATTACGTACTGGAGCGTTGGACGCTCACGGACATCACTGTCTTGCGGAAACGGCGATGAGAGCGGTGTTGCTTGATTCTTCGCCGATTCTGAGGACGACAGGGTAGTCGCCGGACGCCAGCGATGCGGGCACGCGAACGTTAGCCTGCAAAAGCCCGACGGATCCCGGCGTCATTCCGATGAACAAAGCTTCCGCCGTTTGGCCGCCGATCGTGATGCTGGCCGGGAGGATGGGACGCGACAAAGGATCGACGGGAGCGCCGGCGCCGTTTGCCACGGGGTTATCCAACCTGCCTTGGCCTACCAAGTAGAAAGTCACAATGCTGCCGGCGGGCGCCGGCGTTGTAGTTCCGTTCACCTCACCAGTGGGGTTCACGACCACGGCTCGATTGTCTCCGTAGTACAGGATCCCTGGCGATGCGGCGAGGACGGTGATCGTTCCCGTGGCTGTTTGTCCGCGAGCTTCGACGATCAACTGCACAGTGCCCAGGGGGGTCTCGTAGGGAAGCTGGGCGTTGATCTGAGTCGGGCTCACATAGATGAGCGGGATCGGCGTGCCGTTTAAGATCACCCGAACATTTCCGAGGGATGTGGGGAATGGGAGAGCGTCGGCCGCGACGGTGGTGGGCGCGAGGTTTTCGCCGAAAATGCTGACGATCACACCGGGCGCGCCATTAGGTGTATAGCTGCCGTTCTTCACGATCGCGTTCACTTTGGCGATGGGGTCTGTGGTGGTGGCGGTCGCGGTCAGGTCGAAGCGGACGGGGGTGAGTCCGGCAGCGGCGGCCGATACGGACGCGGAGCCTACGGTCGCCCCGAGCGTGACGGTGGTGGACGCTTGCCCGGCCGCATCCGTTGTTGCGCTGGCGGCAGCTACGGTAGCGTTCGTTCCCGTGAACGTGACAGCCACTCCAGGAACGCCACGACCTTGGGCATCTTGCACCTCAATGATGAGTGGCTGGGCCAGGCGCGCGCCGACTGCTCCGGTTTGTCCTCCCCCAGATACTATCCTGAGGCGCGCCGGGACTGCGACACTCTCCGAGGAGATCTTCGCGACGAAACCATCCCCGTTCGGGTATCCCACGGTACCGGTGTAGGTTGTCCGGAACGCTCCCGTTGTGGTCGGGAAGTTGTTGGAAGCCGATGCTCCGGCGACATAGATGTTTCCGCCAGAATCCAGGGCAATGTCGGCTCCGCCATCGTCATCGCTTCCGCCCATCAATGTTGCGAAGGGCATTGCGGTTCCGGTTGCATTCAGCTTCAGAACAAAGGCATCGCCGACGGCCGTACGGGCGACTCCGCTTCCGCGGTACGTGTTGAACAGGGCGTCGGTGGAGAGCGGGAAGTTCGCGGAGAGTGTCGATCCGGTAACGTACGTCATCCCTGCGCTGTCCACGGCGACAGCGGTTGCGGCCTCTTCAGCCGAGCCTCCGATGAAGGTGGAATACACGAGTTCGGAGCCGGCTGCGTTTACTTTTGCCACAAACGCATCGGCGCCAATGAAGATGCGCCGCGTGTTGTCGCCACTCTGGCCGGTCGCTCCAGGGGCTGTCGCGCGAAAGGCCCCATTGGTGACAGGAAAGTTAGCGGAACTCGTGGTGCCGACGACGTATGCAGATCCGCTTGCGTCTACTGCGATGCCGTGGCCCGTATCGGACTGCGAGCCGCCGAGGAAGGTCGAATAGGCCAAAGCGCGGCCGTCCGCGTTGAGCTTTGCGACGAACACCTCACCGAAGTTTCGTTCCGAGGAATCGCGCGAGGTTCGTTGGAAAGCGCCGCCGGTGACGGGAAAGTTGGAGGATGTGGTGTGGCCTGTCACGAAAGCGGCTCCCGTTGTGTCAACCGCGATGGCTCGGACCATGTCGTCGCCGCCGCCGCCCAGGAAGGTCGAGTATTGAAGCGCCGTCCCCGCAGTGTTCACCTTTGCGACGAAGCCGTCGCCTGCGATCCAACTGGTGGGACCTTGAGTGCTCTGCGTGAGCGTCGATTGCAGCGGCGCGACAGTGGGAAAGTTCGAAGATTGCGTGTTGCCGCCGATGTAGGCGTTCCCGTCGCGGTCCACGGCGATGCCGTAAGCGACGTCATCGGCCGATCCTCCAAGATACGACGCATACAGAATGGCTGTACCCGTCGGGTTGAGCTTGGCAACGAATGCATCGCCGGATTGGAAAAGGGGATTGGATCCGCCTCCTCCGTATGCTCGTTGGAAGGCGTTGGACGTAGCGGGGAAGTTTGTGGAGTCGGTGATTCCGGCAAGATAGATGTTCCCCTCGTTGTCGAGGCTGACAGCGGTTGCCGCTTCATCTCTCGAGCCTCCAAGATAGGTGGAGAAGATCAGCGCGGTGCCGGAGGCGTTCAGCTTCGCTACGAACACATCGCCCAGCCGTCGGTTTGGATTCGATTGGTTTGTGCCGCCGAAGGTCGATTGAATGGGGCCGGAGGTTGGGAAATTAGACGATGTCGTGCCACCGACGATGACTGCCTGGCCTTGCGAGTCCACGGCGACGGAGGCGGCTGCGTCGCTTCCGGCCCCACCTAGGTAGGTGGCGTACGTCAGGACAGGATCGATAACAAGTGGCAAGCTGCGGTCGTATTTGCCGATGCGAAAGCGGACAGCGCCGCCTTTGGCGAGCTGATACGACGCATTCACCGGGCTGCGAGATCCATCGGCGCGGGTCTGGTACGCCACAGGTGGGTGTTGGATGAGTTCTTCGCTTCCGGCCTTGATCCGGAGAGCTCCCCCGCGATCCATCGTTATGGGCGCGTCGAATTGAATTGCAATGCGCGATGCGTCTGCCCCTGCTGCTACCACGAAATCGTATTCGAATTCGCGCTGTTTGCCATAGAAGACCAGGTCGACGCCGGGGTAGATCGAGCGATAGCGAACGCGGGAGTACACGGGTATCCGAGTGGCCCATTTCGCCGTGTCGGAGCCGAGCAGGTAGTTGACGTGACCTGGCTGGAGATTCAGCCCTTCGATATCAGCGTCGCGGTTCGCCCCCATCACACGCATGCGTACGGGACCACCGCCGCTGAGGGTCCATTGCGCTTCCTGCGGCGCAAGTGCGACACGATATCCGGCGCCGCGCGCTACATAGCGTACCGGAGACGCGGCCTGACCATGATTTGCCTCGAATTGAATGGGAAGTTTTCCGTAGGTATCGAGGATTCGCGCGGGCATGTCGGGCGCCGCGCTAAGTGCGAGCGCGGCGCACATCGGCACGGCTAACACTACACCCATTATGTTTGTCACGTTATATCTCTCCTGCAAATTCGTAATGAAGGGTACAGCAAGGGCTCTCTTAGGGAATCAGAAACTATACCGGTTCGTCAACCTGCCGTACCCGTTCCGTGCATACTGCCCGAGCAGGTGAGACGAATCGCCGTGGATCCACGTGAAAGCGACGGTGGTTCGCCAGTTCGCAGTCATGGAACGTGAATATTCGACACGGGTCAGCGCGGCCACTCCCTGTCGGTCCATAGCTCCTTCAACGCGGAGCTCGCTCTGTGGTGTTAATCGGTGGGAGCTTCGAGCGAGGATTGCGCCTGCCAGTGCTCGGTCGGGGTCAAACAGGTATTCGCCTGCATTCCTGGTGACGTTCTGGCCGGCGTACGCCAGGACACCGGACCAGGCTCCTTGCTGCCGTTCCAATTGGACAACGTAGAAAGCATAGTTGTCGCCACGGACATTTCCCTGCTGAGTCGATTGAAAGTAGCCCCCCTCAGCTCGGATGGTGAACGGTCGACCCGCCCAGACTACGTCACCTCCGAACATCCGAAGCTTTGAGTATTTGAAAACTGCTTCGACGACAAGCGGAGAAACGGACACCGTGATGACATCGAGGGAAGGATTGTAATTGAAGCCATCAAAGAAGCAGGCCGAGTATTCCAGACGGTTTCGTGTGTGAGACCAAAGAGCGCCGAATTGTGCGCGTTGCGGGTAGCGTGCCCGGGGCTGTCGAATCTCCGGATATTCGGGTAGTCCCGGAGGGATGGGCATCCAACGCTGGCGTGCCAACGGAAGTCGCGATGGGGTCATCTGAGGCGTGGCGACAAGTTCGATACGGCGAGTGCCACCGCGAAACTCCAGCGAGGCCCGCGCGGCAGTTACGGGCAGCACTTCGCTTTCGACGGGGTTTAGGAAGTCCCGCGGGGCGAAGCGATCTACCGGCTTCACGGTATCGGCAGCGCCCCAACGAATCAGCTGCTTTCCTAGTTGCACCGTCAGCGGACCGGAGCGAAACGTACCACTCAGGGTACGAGCGGTGACCGCGGGGCGTTGCAGACCCCGATCCCGCCACGATATCCGAAGCGAACGTTCCGTTTGGCGGTGCGTGTCAGTGCGCACGTCGAATCCGGTCTCTACTCGCAGCCAAGGTCCTGGGTTGTAAATCGCTTCATACCGGAAGAGGGCGTCCCCGACAATGCGGCTGCGGTCCCCGATCTGGAGTTGAGGGAATACATATGCCGAGACATCAACAAAGCCGGAATGCTCCAGCGTTTCCGCGAACGCGCTCAGCGACGCAAGGATGCACACGGCCAGTTTCATGGAGACGTGCGCATCGCTTCCCTTGTGAAGTCGGATTCGCGCAGAGAGGTGTTGTATTTCACGCCCTTCAGGTTCAGCACAGTTCGGGTGCCGGCTTCCTGATTGATCGCTTCAAGAGTGTGCGGCGTGAGGATTCCTTGCACGTCCTTGAAGGCGGAAAAGCGCAGCGAACGGACGGTTTTTTCCTGACGTCGGTTTTCCACCAGCATGACGACCAATCGCGTCTTGTCGACCCAAAGTACCGAGGAGGAGTATGAAGACAAGGTTGCATCTTTCGGTGTCGTGATTATGCGGTGGCAACTTACGCCATCGACGGTGGACTCTCCGTCCAGGCGTGCGTGAAAGTTGGAAAGCGAGCGTTCCTCCAGATCTTCGAAGGTGAGATCGGTGCCTAGAACTGAGGTGGAGCGATCCTGCGGGGCGATCCTGCGATCGCGCCCGATTGAGGGGATCCACATCCACTGCACGGCGGGGCCACGGGGCTGATTGAGGATCAGCAGGGCAGCACCCCGAACCTCCGGCGGGTATGTGAACCGGATGAGGACCTTGCGTGATCCTTCGCCTCCGGAACTCCGTAGGCGCCAGCGCTTGACCAGCGGCGTTCCGCTGCGTTGGAAGAACTCGACCGTAGCCTCATGTTCCTGCGTGGAGAAGCGATTCCGGCGTTCCACCTCTTCGAGGATGCCGCGGGCATCGGCTGCGTGCATGACAACTGCGACCAGCGATACCACCGTGAGTCTACTCATACGCGAGTGACTCTATCAGAGGCGCTTTGAAAGCTGCCTCGGCCGGCCAAACAGAGGCAAGTGTTGCGGCTCCGAGCGCGACCGGCAGGCACCAGAGCGCCAGCGATGCTGGATAGATATATTCCAGCCTTACACCAGCAATGACTGTGTAGGTGGCGTCTAGGACCAGTCGCAGTCCCACTGCCCCCGTTATTGCGCCGGCGAGTACACTGATGCCGGCGACGAGTGAGGCCTCGATCAGCAGCGTTCGGCGTAGCTCCTTCTTGTGAGCGCCCAAAACCCGGAAGGTTGCCAATGTTCCGCGGCGTTCCACGACTGAGAGCGCCAGCAGGTTCAGAAGCGCCAGAAGGGCGACCAGCGCGCCAAGCGTCACTTGCGCGTAGCTTGCCTTCATTTGCTGTCCCATGGGGTTGAAGATGAACTGCTCCACTTCGCTGCGCGTGAGCACTGTCAAAGGCGTGTCGGCGCCGATTCGATCCAGGATGTCTTTACGCACCTCTTCGGGAGGTGCGGACGGTTTTGTGAACACGCGGAACTTGTCCCAGCGATCGTCACGCCAGTATCGCTGGTAGAGGGATGCGGCAACATAGATGACGCCGCGTGGATCCTGGAAGTCCCGAATCACACCGGCGACCGGCATCGTCAAAGGTCCGCCCGGTGTATCGAACTTCA
>DASQDN010000718.1:0-8423 GCA_035634155.1 Bryobacteraceae bacterium
CGACAGCCGAGCCTCGTGAAAGTGGTGCACGGCTACCGGGCTAGCCTGGGGGCGTTTAGTTAGCGGATCGAGTGCCTGAAACCATAAGCAGCGGAACCCATCCCGGTGCGAGATGAAGAAGATCCGATTGCCATCCATTGACCACCTCGGCTTATCGTTCCAGCCCTCCCGATCGCCGATTCCGATCCACTGACTGTGTGGCGCCGGGAAGCCATCCCGCGTCGGCGCAACATAGAGGATGGACGACACACCATGCCGCTTCGGATCACGGTTGACTGCCTCCAGTGCGACCCACTTTTCGTCCGGCGAAAACCTCGCCTGGTACATCACATCTCCGGCTTTAGAAAGAAAAAGATCCTTCCTCCCGTCAGACAAGGCGACAGCGTAGATGTCCGGATCGGTTGAAGCCTTCTTTTTCAGCAGACGGTTATTTCCTATCCAGGTAACCCAGCCGCTTGCTTCTGTGAGGCCCTTTGGCACTCCGCCCGAACTCGGGACGATACGGATCTCGTGCGGTCCAGGGCCAAGATAGGTGTAAGCGATAGTTGAGCCATCTCGGGAGAGCTGCGGATGCCACTCGGCGCCTGAAGTCGCGGCAATCGCGCGTTCCTCACCCGTTTCAAGGTCCTTCAACCACACGTCGGCATTCTTCATTCTGTGTGACGTGAAGCTGAGTAGCCGGCCATCGGCCGAGATGGAGGGTGTCGTCTCGGCGCCACCATCTGTCAGGCGCTTCAAACTCACTGCACTTCCAATTGTCCCGTTCTCATCAACTGCTAAAGACCAAATGGCATCTGTGCGGGTCAGGCTGCTGAAAATAAGGCGATCGTGCGACGGACGCGGTGAAACTTCCAAAGTGGTACCGGAGGTTAATCGCTCAGCCGGCGCCGTAACGCTCCAGTCCTTGAGGGAAATGGGTACGCGCCAGCAGTTTAATGTGTCGTCACGCATCGCGCTAAATGCGATCTTTTCGCCGGTCCAGTCATAGGCCCGTGGAACAGTGCTCTCCGCCGGCGCGGCAATCCCCTGCCGCGCTAATGTGCCGAACGCTCCCGTGCGGCGCGACGCGGCTCCATCCAAAGACGCTACCCACCAATCGCGTTCGCCCGGTGTGCCGGTCCGAGGATTCACGTAAACAAGCAGATGCCGGCTGTCTGGAGCCCATACCGGGTATACGGCTGACGTCAAGTCTGTCGCGATTCGCTTCGGCTCGCCGCCTGCAGCCGGGATAACGTACGTTTCTCCAGAGTCATCTCCTTGCGCCGCGGAAGTCATCTGATTGCCCTGCCAATAGGAAATCCACTTGCCATCCGGCGAAAACCGCGGACTGCGACCGTGCGGTACTACTCGGGTTGTAGAGCCTCCGATGGAAGGCACCATCGAAATCCCGCCTAGCTTCTCCTCCGACCAGAACGCAATCCTGTCTCCGTCCGGAGAGAATGCAGGCTCGCGTATATCGCTGTTTCCATGTGTAAGCTGCACAGCGTTCCCGCCCGCGCCGAGTTGCTGAATCCAGAGATTCAGAGTCCTGCCTCCCCGGTCGGATACATAAGCGAGCAGCTTGCCGTCCGGCGACAACGCGGGTTCCATCGTCAATCCCGTGCCATGCGTCAGTTGAATGAGGCGTGTCTCTTTCGGAGGAGATTTGTGCGACTTCCACAGGAACCCTGCCAAGGCAAGCACGGTACTGCATAGAATTGCCGCGAGCCACACGCCGTATCGTCGGCGAGACTGTTCGACTGGGGCGACAGGTAACAACGCGATGGCTTCCGGAGCGGCGGCAGCCTCCGTCGCAGGGGGCGCAGCCACCACCTCCTCGACCGGAGCGATAAAACGGTACCCCTTCCGCGCTACGGTTTCGACGTAGCGCGGGCGTTCTGCCGAGTCGGTCAACGCCTGTCGGATACGAGTGACCGCCGCGTTCAATCCCCGTTCGTAGTCGACGAATGTTCCATCCGTCCAAATGGCCCGGATCAACTCCTCACGGGTAACGGCCTCGCCCGGAGTTTGCAGCAGTCTCAGGAGCAATCGGAAAGGCTGCTCCTGGAGCCGAATGCGAACGCCATGCTTGCGCAGCTCGCCCGTGCTGGTGTCGAGCTCGAACGGTCCAAAGCGAAGCACGCGGTGTGACTGGACCGGTCGGTCGGCCATGATGCGTACTACTGTAACACCGCGAACACCGTATGTGGGTTCGTTACATCGACCAAAATCCCACGCAGAATCAGTAGGTTGCCTCGTTCTGTCGGTTTCGCGCACACGTAATCGGCGGAGCATTGCCGTGCTTTTGGCGAGCACTCAAAGTCACCTTCAGTTCTTCCGAGGTGACCATGATTGTTCGTACTTCGCTCCTTGTTTTCGCCGTGACACTGCTTAGCTTCGCCGCGCAGCCGAGCCCCGTTCGCATTCGTCTGTACAATCTGTCTGGCGTATCCGCTTCGGATCTTGACCAGGCGCGCGCCGAGGTGTCCCAGATCTATTCGGCCACGGGCATTACGTTTCAATGGGAGGAGGGGGATCCCGAGGCAGCAGAAGCGCGGAGGGTCGACTTCTCCGCCCGACGCTCGGCTGAGACTCGTACAACCAGACCCGCTGTCATAGTGGCGCGCATCGTCGAGAAAGCACCTCCAGCGCCCAAGGGCCCGTCACTGGGACTGGCGCTTCCATTCGGCCGGACCGGCGTTCACGTAACGATGTATAAGGACAACATTGCCGCCGTCTCCCAGTCTCAGCACGTGAGCTTCGCGAAGGTGCTCGGACACGCGCTGGCGCACGAGATCGGTCACATGTTGATGACGGACCTCGGCCATTCCCCGGCCGGGCTCATGCGTGCCACGTGGGGGCCTGCCGAATATCGATCGATGGTGACAACCGGACTGCGCTTTGCGCCTCGAGAGGTTCAGGAGCTGCGTTCCCCATCACCGGTAAACGCGCGTTTGCGCAAATGACGAAAGGTAGAAAATCCCCGGCGCCTTGTGCGACCAAGACACCGGGGATTGAAGAACGACGAAGTTAGAAGGTCAGCCGGAGCGCCAATTGGATGTTGCGCCCAGGGTCCACACCGGTCACGCGGCCAAACGCCTGGTTATTCCGATTGGTCTCGATTCCGTTGAAGTTCGCATGGTTGAACATGTTGAACATGTCAGCCTGCAGCCGAGTCTCGATCCGTTCGCTGACCCGGAAGTTCTTCCGAGCCGAAACGTCGAACAGAATCATTCCCGGACCCTGCACAATCCCCGTACCCGCAGTCCCGCGCCGCGAATCCGGCGCCGGAGTGAAGGCCGCGGTGTTGAAATAGCGCTCCACCGTCCTATTCTCGAGATTCACTTCCTGGCCGTTGTAGTCCGCGCGACGTCCGCCGATTGCGGTATCGGCGTTCACCGAATACAACTGGCCTGATTGCGCACGGCCGATGCCGCTGATCTCCCAGCCGCCGAAGGCAGTCTCGAGCCAATTATTCTGATTCATCAGGAACGGAAGAGCATACGTCCACGTGCCGACGAAGACATGACGCCTATCGAAGGTCGCCGGGCCATAGTATAGCGAGCGGTTGTACGGCTCTTCGACGTTGTCACCGTTGCCGCTGGCATCGGTCAGCACTTTCGACCACGTGTAAGCCGAACTGAACGTCAGCGCCCCGCGTCGGCGAGTGAGCTGCATCTGCAGGGCGTTGTAATTGGAAACTGCAGCGCTTTGCCGCTGCCGGATCTCACTAAACCCCTTATAAGGCCGGATCGAGTTCACCGGCAGCCGCGGACCCGCCGCATTCGCAGCCAGTTCCGCGAAGGTTGGCTGATTGATGTTCGGATAGTAAAGCAGCTTGCGGCCGCCGTTGCCGACATACGCGACCTCGGCGAACAAGCCTCCCGCCATCTCACGCTGAATGCTGAAGCTGTAATTCATCGTGTACGGCATCTGCATCTTGGGATCGATCGTGTCTATGTTGCCCCACGGGCCGATCGGAGCCGCTGAGCCGCCCGCCGGAGCGCCGAGGTTACCGTTCTCGAACTGCACCACATTGGAGAACGGCGGAACGTTCACCGATCCGAAGATGATGTTGCCTTCGGGGCGGTCATAGAAAATACCGAAGCCCGACCGAATGGATGTTTTTCCGTCCGGGGAATACGCCAGGCTCACGCGAGGCGCAAACAGGCCCTGCGCCTCATACAGACCTCGAGGAGCGCCCGTGGGAACCAGTTCCAGTCGGCCGGTGTTAGCCGCAGCCACCCGACCCACCTGGTCCGCCGGAATACTGTCCGCCGCCCGGATCAGCCCGTTGTAGCGATTCCCGGAACCGGCCACAACCAGACCGGCGTTCGTCATCGTCACTGCCTGCGCAGGATTGTACAGGCTGGGATCGAAGTTCGCGATGTTGTTGGCTTGTGTATAAATCGGCAGCGCGTACTGATAACGGACGCCGAGTTCGATATTCAGCTTGGACGTGAGCTTCCACTGGTCGACGGCGAACGCTTCGAACTGCGTGTAACGGAAGAACCCGACCGGATCGCTCTCCGCTTCTTCATATCGCCGGAAATTGCCCAGCAGCATATCCGCGACGGCATTGCCGGTTGTGTTGGTGTTCTGGGCAGTGTTGAAGTTGAGGAAGCCGGTGTACTGGGGCCGCCCGTTCTGGTCCTTACGATTGCGAATCAGCATGCCGCCGGTGCGAATCGTATGCGAGCCGAGCAGGAACGTCGCCGTATCCATAAAAGTGAAATCGGTGGTCGGAGACATCAAAGCGAACGAAGGCCCGCGAAAGTTTGAGAAGCCCTGCAGGTCGACGCTCGGGATGCCGTTCGGATACCAACCGCCCCCAAACAACTGCGGGAATTGGAAGCCGTAGGTCTCACGCTTCCACGTGTCACCCACCGGCGGAATACGCTGTCCGTTCCAGGTCGCCGCGACTTTGGCTTCGTTAATGACCAGTGGGCTCGCAACCCATGTGTGCGAGATCTGCCAGCTCGTGCCCGGCCGGCGCCGTTCTGTCGGCGTGGTCGGCAGATTCGAGCCGGAGAAGGTTCCGTACGGCTCAATCAAAACGTAGTCGTCGAAGATGTACCGGCCGTAGAGCGAATGCGCGGTGTTCAGAACGTAATCGAACCGCAGCAAGTCCTGCCTCACATCGAATGGATTGCCCAACTGGAAGACGGCGTTGTTTCCTGTCGGGGTATCCGTATAAGAACTGGCAAGCAGTTCCATGGCGTCGTAAACTTTGGCCAAGGCGCGGCCATCCGGCGTGATCATCGACGCGATGTTCTGTCCCGGAATCGGTGTTGTGGTTCCCGGATAGTTCACGATCAGGTTCTGGCGCGTCTGGCTGAAATCGCCGCGGCGCTCGGCGCGCGTGGGAAGCGTGCGCAGGGCGGCGTCCGTATCGCGGCGGATGATCTTCCATTCCTGGCCGCCGAAGAAAAACAGCTTGTTCTTGATGATGGGTCCGCCAAGCGAGTAGCCGAAATCGTTGAACCGCAGCTTGCCGCGGCGCGGAGCAAAGAAACTCCTCGCGTCCAGCTTGTCGTTGCGGAAGAACTCGAACGCGCTCCCGTGGAAATCGTTGGTGCCGCTCTTGGTCACCACGTTGATCGCCGCGCCCGACTGGCGGCCGTATTCGGCCGAGAAGTTCGACGTCTGGATCTTCACTTCGCGAATAAAGTCGATGCCCACGTTGTTGTACTGGCTTCCATTGCTGCCGGAGTCCAGGTTCGACGTGCCGTCGACATTCAGATTATTCGTGTTGCTGCGGTTTCCGTTTACCGCCGCGTTGGTCACGCTCAACGACGTTGTCAAATCCAACTGGTTGGCATTGGTCAGCGCGGCGCCGGGGATCAACGAAACAAGTTGCATGTAGTTGCGGCCGTTCAACGCAAGGGCCTGCACTTGTTTGGTATCCACGATGCGCGCGATCTCGCCGGAGACCGTGTTCACCGTTTCCGCGGACGCTTCTACTACTTCAACGGTGGAAGAAACATCGCCCACCTGCAACGCGACATCGGTTGTGATGCGACCGTCAGCTACCAGTTCGATGTTCTGCACTACCTGCGGCTTGAAGCCCGAAGCTTCCACCCGCACGCTGTACTTTCCCACAGCGAGGCTCGGCGCCACATAGCTGCCGCTTCCGTCCGTCTGCAACGATCGAGCGAGCTGGGTGTCTTGATTGGTTACGATTACATTCGCTCCCGGAACGCCGGCGCCCGAAGCATCGGTGACGGTTCCCGAAATTCGACCTGTAATCGTTTGGGAGAATAATACAGGGCAGGCAAACATTGCGAGCCCTAGTGCGAGCGAAACTGCTCGCATCGACGCATGAGACATAACCCTCCGGTCGCAGTTTGTCCGCGCCAGAGCCTCAAAAGATGGAGAATCTCTTGAGAGTTAACGTAGACCCTGGACAACTGCGTGTTGCCTACATACTATCAAACTGACCAGAACATGGAGGTGGGTGTGAATTGGGTGTGAATTGGAAAGCTAAATCCTGGGACGCTATCGTCGTGGGCGCGGGCCATAACGGCCTCACCTGCGCTGCCTACCTCGCGCGCGCCGGCAAGAGCGTCCTGGTGCTGGAAGCTCGTGACCGCATCGGCGGAGCCTGCACCGTAGAAGAGCCGTGGCCTGGAGTGCGCTTGTCACCCTGTGCTTACTTGTGCGGCTTGCTCCATCCGGTCGTCGTCAAGGAACTCGGGCTTGTGGAGCGCGGCTTCCACTGGACCCCGGCGAGCAACGGCCTCTTCGTGCCCTTCCTCGACGGATCGAGCATCCAGTTGTACGATGACGATGCGCTTTGCGAAGCCGAGGTCCGCTCCTTCGCGCCGGCAGACGTCGACGGGTGGCGAGCCATGAATGCGGTTCTCGATCGGCTCCGTGACGCGCTGCGGCCGCCCAACGAGCGTGATACGTGGATCGGCGATGCTCCCTCGGTGGAGGAGATCGATCGCCGCCTTGGTTCGGACGCCGAAGCCCGAGCCGTGCTCTTCCACTGGTCCATGGCCGAGTTCGTCGAGCACTACCTTACCGACCATCGCTTGCAAATCGCATACCTGGGCCAGGGCGTCATCGGAACCAACGCGAGTCCCTTCGACAAAGGTACGGCGTCCATTCGTTTTCATCACTCGTCAGGCCGCACCGGATGGGGCTATGTGAAAGGCGGCATCGGAACGGTGTCGTTCCTCATTGCCGATGCCGCCCGCGAGGCAGGCGCCGCGATTGCGACCGGCGTTTGCGTTGCCCGTATCCTGCCCGGCGAGGGCGTCGAACTCGCAAGCGGCGAACGGATCGGTGGGCGCATCGTCGTATCCAATGCGGACCCTGTAGTGACCTCACGCTTGCTCGGCGAAGGTGCCGACAGCTCGTGGCGCAGCCAGGTGGACTCCATTCCGATCGAAGGATGCACCGTCAAGGCAAATGTGCTCCTACGCGAGTTGCCGAACTTTCGCTCCCGCCCCGGCACATTCCAGCCGCACCATCAGGGGCAAATGAACATACCGCTTGATCACCACGAGTGGAAGGACGCTTTCACTGCTGCCAGGGCGGGACAACTCCCGAAACATTTGTGGATGGAATTGTACTTTCAAAGCGCTGTCGATCGTAGCATCGTACCCGATGGCTTGCACACCATGAGCGTGTTCGCGCAGTACGTGCCGTACACCTTCGCCGAAGGCAACTGGGACACGCGCCGAGCCGAAGTGCGAGATCTCATCCTCCGGTCACTGGCGCGCTTCTGCACAAACGTTCCCGACTGCGTGGTGGAGATGCAGGTGATGGGGCCGCCGGACATCGAGAAGAACGTCGGTCTGACCGGAGGCCACATTTTCCAGGGTGAATGCCTTCCGCCCTACATGTGGTCGCGGCGCCTGAGCGCGCGCACTCCGATGGACGGCGTCTATCTTTGCGGCGCCTGCACCCATCCCGGCGGCAGCGTCATCGCCATTAACGGCCGCAATGCCGCCATGGCCGTTTTGGCCGACGAAGCCCGCAGGTCGTAGCAAATCAGCCGCGGCGGAGTGTTAGTCGCGAAGTCTCGAGAATGCTGGCTGATGTACAGAAGTCCATTGCTCAGCACCGGACTCGACCACGTCTCGCGAGCCACGAACAACTGCGTGCGCGCCAGTTCCTTGTAGCCCTGTGGCGTCAGGTCGAACCAGTGCAGGCTGCCCATCTCGCCGAGGCATAGGAAGCGGCCATCGACCGACAATAGCGTGCCCCGGAATGTGCCCATCAGCCGGTTCGACTCCAGCCATTCCGGCGCGACACGCCACATCACCTTCCCGGTCTTCACTTCGACGCATACCAGCGATGCGTCTGGCTCATTGCGTCCATCGAACGCGTAGAGGTAGCCGTCCTTGTGCACGGCCGTGTTCCAATGAGTCCCGATCTCGGAGGACGTCCAAGCAACCGAATGCTTCCCGTCCGGCAGCAGATTGAGTAGTGCT
>DASQDN010000719.1:0-4887 GCA_035634155.1 Bryobacteraceae bacterium
GCGGTAACTCTCTCGTGTTTGCCTCGGACCGCGACGGCAATTTCCGCCTTTGGCGACTGAACGTGGCGGCTAAGGACGGCGGCCAATCCGCTTCTGCGCTCAGCATCTACAGCGAATTCCCCATACAGCTCAGCGCCGCCCGCAAGGCCGACGCCCTCGTTTATTCGGCCCTGCAACAGGACCGCAACATCTGGAGGCTGAACTTGCAGTCGCGGCAATGGAAGCGGCTGATTGCCTCCTCGGGACAGGACGCGTCGCCGCAGTTCTCCCCAAAAGGAGACCGCATCTGCTTCCGGTCGGACCGCTCGGGCGAGGACCAGCTTTGGGTGAGCAAGGCCGACGGTTCGGAGGCAGTGCAGATCACCCGAGGCGCCATGCGGCCGTCGGTCGGGCGCTGGTCTCCGGATGGGAACTCGATCGTCTTCAACAATCCGGGAAGCGATCAGATCTGGATCGCGCAGCAGAACCCGGGCGCCGATTGGTCGGTTCGTAACACGGGCGTCCAGGGCGTACATCCGGTCTTCTCGCCCGATGGGCAGTGGATCTATGCGGGCGGAACTTCCGGGATCTCGCGGTTCGCGCCAACCGGCCCGCCCACGGAGAACCTGACCACCAGTCGGAGTGAGGCGCTGGCGATCTCGGCTGACGGCCGCTACATATACTTCGCCCGCGAACCCACCGATACGATGATCATGCGCCTGGACCTCCAGTCCAAGGCGGTCGAAAAGGTGTTCGAAGGTGTCGTGCCAGGGTGTACAAGTTGTTGGGCTCTGGACAGCGATGGGATCTACTTCCTGGGTACCGACCGCGAATCGTTCGACCGGCAAGTTCTGTATTTCTGGGATTTGAACAAGGGGGCGACGCGTCCGGTGGTCCCCTACCCTGAGCCGCTTTGGCCGCTCGGGAGCGGACCGTTCTCCCTCGGCCCGGGCGGCAACCTCCTGGTGGTGCGGGTCGAGCCCTCGAACAGCGACGCTATGCTGGTAAAGCCGTTCCGATAGAACCAGACAAGGGAGGTCGCTTGCGGCGGATTTGTTTTTGTCTTCAGGTCAAGAAAGACCGGTTAGAAGAGTACAAGGAGCGGCACAAGGCCGTCTGGCCGGAGATGCTCGCTGCGCTCAGTCAGGCGGGGTGGCACAACTACTCGCTCTTCCTCCGGCCGGACGGATTGCTGATCGGCTATGTGGAAACTCCCGACTTTGAGCATGCCCTCGCGTCCATGGCGGCGACCGAAGTGAATCGCCGCTGGCAGACCTACATGCTCGACTTTTTCGAAAGTCCTACCGGGTTGGCTGCGGACGAGCAGATGCAGCCGATTCCGGAAGTTTTCCACCTGGACTAACCAGAAGGCGCACCGGTCCCTGCAAGCCGGCCGGCTCGATCGCGATCTTGTTCATGTCCTGCGCGTCGAACCGCGAGCCGTACCGGAGGTTCAACAGCCGGTAATTCGGCAGCGGCCGCGCGGCCATGTGGTTCACAGCAAGGTTCGCGACCTCAATCTTCAGCTCGTTGCGTCCCGGCTTAACAAAGGCCGAGACGTCCAACTTGTACGGCGGGCACCAAACGGATCCGGCTCGCTGCCCATTGATGTACACGACTGCGGCTTCGCGCACCGGGGCATCGAGCCAGGTCTGCATTCCGTTGGCCGGCATCCGCGCCGGCTTCGGCGAGGGCGTCCCTTGGCCGAAATCAAGGATGTAGCTGCCCCCGGCGGGCGCATCGAACGACTTGGTGTACGTGGCCACTCCCGAAAAGGGCTTGGACCACAACGCCAGCTTCGCCATATTCTCAGGCACGCCGGATGGTCCGAACGCAACCTTCCAATCAGTGCTTAGGTCGACTTCCGACGGGTTCAAGGCCAATTGCGGCGGAACTGCGCCGGGGCTCGCAGTATCGGAGAAGACGATCAGCCGCGACTCGTACGGCTCCAGTTCGACGGCAAGCGCGTTGCGCCCCGGGGGCAGAGTGGTCACGCGTCCGGTGATCGCGTCCCATGCTTCCACCGATTTGCCGGTCGCGCGGAAGGTGGCCGTAAATTTGGCCGGTGTGTTTGCGGTATTGGCAAGGAAGTAGATATCGGTATTGCCCGCGGCCTTCCGGTGAATGAAACCCACTTCCGGGTGCGTCGGCTCCATCGCGATATCCGGCGTCAGGCCGGAACGAAGGTCCGGGAAGACCTTAAGCTCTTTCACCAGGCGGCGTACTTCGTTATGCTCCGCGTCAGTGGCCTGAAATCCCGGCGCTTGGGAGGGCTGCTTGCCCGCAAAAACTACGACGCCGCCAGCCTTGGCGAACTCATTGAGGCGCTGCAATGTCGCGACCGGCATTGTGTCCACCGGCGGAACTACGACCGCGTTGTACTTCGCGGCGCCGAGAATCAGCGTCTTGCCCTGTACTTTGCCCAGTTCCGCGAGAATCTTATCGTCAAAGAAATCGAACCCGTGGCCCGCATTCAGGATTTGCGGAATCAGGTTCGGCCCCACCAGCTCGCGAAGAGTCTCGATCATGTGAACCCGCCCGGCGGAAAAGTGCGACCAGGCATCCGTCGTGGGCAGGTAGAGCGCCACGTCGTTTGCGGGCTCACCTTGCCGGAGAATGTAACTAACCCGCTGCAGATACTTCGAGATATCCGGCATCGCGATGTACCACGGGTTCTTCTCATTGAATACAGCGGCGGCATAAAACCGCCAGCCCGGGTACTCCACGCCTTCGGAAGTGTAAGGCCAGCCGTGCCCGATGAGCTGGTTGATGCCTTGTATAAAGTGGATATCCGCCTCGGCCTTCATGTCGAGCGGCGTCGCGCGGAATACCGGCGAGTGCAGCCACGTCCAGGTTTCCGATGAGGTCACCGGACGGCCGTAGATGTGGCTCGCCGAAGACGCCCACCGGCTTGCCCGGACAACTTTCCACTGCGCGCCTTCGCCTTCCGGTAGATCCACATACGCGTTGCTCGAAAGCGTCGCCGGCGGAATTCCGTAGTTCTGCATACGGAACGCGACTTTGTGCTCCTTCGACCATTTCTGCATTGGAGCAAGAAATCGCTCGTCGAGAAGCTCGGTCAGGGTTCGTCCCCAGTCGTGCCGGACTCCGGCGGTCTTCGGTCCCATGTCTACGGCGAGCGCAGGCAGATGCGGTCGAAGGTCGTAGCCGCGACGCTTGCGGAATTCGTTCAGGAACCCGGGTGTCCAGTCCGATCCGAATACCTCCAGACTGTCACAGAAGATCGCCGTTGGAGGGGTGGGCAGCGCTTTCAGGAGGGGCTCACCAACACTTTTGAGGTAGTTCTGAGTCGCGGAAAGGTCGTAATGATCGAGGACAAATCCTTCAGCGCCAACAGATGGACGCTTCACCATCATCCCCGTACGGCTCGCTATAAAGAATGAGACATCTTTGGTCGAAGGTTCAGGATAGAGAAAGCCGTCGCGAACGACCGTTAGCTCGCGATGAGAGCCGGCATCGAAAGCGGCCACGAGCTCCTCGCCGTTGCCGATGTCGGGAAGGGGGACCCGGTCACCTTGGACAGATACCTTGTCAATGCGCAACCGTCCCGCTGCCTGGCCGATCGGTATTTGCGGGCCTCCGAAGGGCCAGCCGCTCCCCAAAGTCAGGTCCATTCGCAGATTGAGCTGGCGTGCTTTTTGCGAGGTGAACCGGAGGCGGTCGAAGAACTCTTGAGAGAGAAAAGAAAGATTTTTGATCCCTTTACCCGCGTCATCCAGTGCAAGAGGATAGGTGGGCTGAACCTCAAACCCGCCGATGCCGCCCTGCTTCATCAGGTTCATTTCGCGTTCGAGGCGGGCCTCGGTCACTGAAGGTCCGAACCACCACCAACGCATCATGATTCGAGCATCATCAGGAGGTCTAACGAAACCAGATCTTAGGTCGCGTGGCGCCTGGGCGAACAGAACCGACGCCAGACAGAGGACGGCAATCAAACGCATGTCTTTTGATTTTCACCTCTAAATTGGATACCTTCAAGATAACGATTCTAAGAAGTTGCTGAGTCACGCGTTCAGGGGTCCGCTGTAACGCATTGTATTCACGTCCGTTAGGCCTGTTCTTAGCTTCCTCTTAGAAACTTTTTAGCGGCTGCTCATTGTGAGTGCCGCTGGGTGGCGCAAAATAATGTCAGTCACTCGCTTCATTTTGCAGAAAGGGAAACTGTCAGATATGATCAGTCGCAAATCCTCGCTGATTGCGATTCTGTGCCTTTGGCTGGTAACGATACCAATGGCCTTTGCACAAGAGTCTCGCGGAACGATCGTGGGCCGGGTTACCGACCCCACAGGAGCGACCATTCCGGCCGCCACCGTGGAAGTAACGAACAAAGCCCAGGGAGTTAAACAAACACTTACCACTAATGATGCCGGTCTTTACCAGGCGTCCTACCTCATTCCAGGTGTATACGAGGTGGTGGTAGTCGCCACTGGGTTCAAGCGGACTGTCCGAGAAGTAAATGTCGCGGTGGGCGACCGTCTCGCAGTCGACATTCAAGTCCAGGTGGGCGATTCTTCACAAACCATTGACGTCACCGCCGAAGCTCCTTTGCTCGAAACCGCATCGGGCTCCACGGGCCAAGTGGTTGACACCAAGCGGATCGCGGAATTGCCGATCGCTCACGGCCAGCCGCTCCAGTTGATGGGCCTGTCGTCCGGCGTTGCCTACACCGGTTCGGCCACGCTCGACCGCCCGTTTGAGCCCACGCACATTGCTGCCTTCGCCATTAACGGTACTCGCGCGAATCGTAGCGACATTACGATCGACGGTATTCCGAGCACCGCGACCGCAAACGCCAACGAAGTGACCGCGTCCTACGTTCCTCCGCAGGACATGGTTCAGGAATTCAAGGTTCAGACCGCGACCTTTGACGCGCAGTTCGGAAACACC
>DASQDN010000720.1:0-9992 GCA_035634155.1 Bryobacteraceae bacterium
CGGAGCGTGCGGAGACGAAAGTGGAGGAGCGTGTTTACGACCTCGTCATCATCGGCGGAGGCGTGAACGGCTGCGGCATCGCGCGCGACGCCGCCGGCCTGTCGGAAGCCTGCCAACGCCTGGAGTCCACAACCCACCAACGACTTCCCAAGGCCACGCGCGAGAACTATGAAGTCCGCAATCTGCACGCCGTAGCCATGCTGATCGCCCGCTGCGCCCTTGCCCGGCAAGAAAGCCGCGGCGGGCACTACCGCACCGACTTCCCCGAAACACGCGCCGAATTCCAGAAGCACTCGCAGATCGACAAGCACAGCAGCGTCAGTTTCTCCTAGTTGCTGTTCACTTTTTCATCTGTTCACAAAATCGCCGGCCCTATGCTGCTGGCCGGGAGGCCTCCCGCGTGTGTGCCTCAGAACTCATCCGCCAGTGCGCGCAGTGCTTGAATCAGACAAACCCATCGATCGATGATTAGCCAGGTGGTGCAGCTTGCCTTCGATCTACAGGCGGCCACCACCTAAATCAACGGTCTGGTAAACGCCTTTCGCGAAGGATTCTTTAGCAGCGACGAGCGCCAGGCGTAATCCCCACCTCCCGAACTAACACCCGCCAGCAAGGTCACCCATCAAACGGCGATTGCTACAATGAAGGCGCCCTTCATGCCTCGAATTCGCTCCACAACCATCCTTTGCGTGCGTCGCGACAGCAAGGTCGTGATGGCCGGCGACGGCCAGGTAACGCTCGGACAGGAAGTCTTGAAAGCCTCCGCCAAGAAGCTGCGGCGCCTCTACAAAGACCGCGTGGTCGCGGGATTCGCAGGCTCCACCGCCGACGCCTTCTCCCTCTTCGGCCGCTTCGAAAGCAAGCTGGAACAGTACAACGGCAATCTCCCGCGCAGCGTCGTCGAACTCGCGAAAGAATGGCGCACCGACAAAGTGCTGCGCCACTTGGATGCCTTGCTCCTTGTCGCCGACGCCACCAACACGTTCATCCTCAGCGGCACAGGCGATGTGATTGAGCCTGACAACGAGGTGGCCGCCATCGGATCTGGCGGACCGTTCGCAAAATCTGCCGCCACCGCGCTCATCGAAAATACAACTTTGTCAGCCCGCGAAATTGTCGAGAAATCGATGCACATCGCCGGCAAGACCTGCATCTTCACGAACGAAAACTTTGTAATAGAGGAACTCGGCTAAGACGCGCCCGCGTCAAAACGATAAGCAGCAGTATGGTAATTTACCTGCCCACTCAGTCGCTGGAGGACGCGCCTGCACTCGATGAGCTCACACCGCGTGAGATCGTGCGGGAACTCGACAAGTACGTCGTAGGACAGGCCGACGCCAAGCGAGCCGTCGCCGTCGCTTTGCGCAATCGCGTCCGCCGCCAGAAGCTCGACCCGGACATGGCCGAGGATGTCATGCCCAAGAACATCCTCATGATCGGCGCAACCGGCGTCGGCAAAACCGAAATCGCGCGCCGCCTTGCCAAGCTCGCCAACTCGCCATTCCTCAAAGTCGAAGCCAGTAAGTTCACCGAAGTCGGCTACGTCGGCCGAGACGTCGAAGCCATGATCCGCGACCTCGTCGACATCGCCATCGACATGGTCCGTGAGCAGCGCCTCGAAGAAGTAGCCGAACGCGCCGAGCGCAACGCCGAAGAGCGCCTCCTCGACCTCCTCATGCCGCCGCAGCAGGAAGCCTCCGAATCAGCCGAGCGCACCCGCGAAAAACTGCGCGAGAAACTCCGCGCCGGCAAGCTCGACGAGAAAATGGTTGAGCTCGACGTCAAAGAACGAGTCCCCACCTTCGAACTCACCGCCAACGGCCTGGAGGAGATGGACATCAACCTTAAAGACGTCCTGCCAGGCCTCTTCGGCAATCGCACCAAGCGCCGCAACATGCGGGTCAGTGAAGCGGTGGAATATCTCATCCAGGAAGAAGAGCAGAAGCTCATCGACATGGATCAGGTCACCCGCATCGCCCTGGAGCGCGTCGAACGCAGCGGCATTGTCTTTCTCGATGAGATCGACAAGATCGCGGGACGCGAAGGCGGCCACGGCCCCGACGTCAGTCGCGAAGGCGTGCAGCGCGACATCCTTCCGATCGTCGAAGGAACCACCGTCAACACGCGCCACGGCTTCGTACGCACCGATCACATTCTCTTCATCGCCGCCGGCGCATTCCACGTTTCCAAGCCCGCCGACCTCATCCCCGAACTGCAAGGCCGGTTCCCGATTCGCGTCGAACTGAAGTCGCTCACCATGGAAGACTTCATCCGCATTCTCCGCGAGCCGAAGAATGCGCTGCTCAAGCAATACACCGCGCTGCTGGAAACCGAAGGCATCAAACTCGTTTTCACCGAGGACTCCATTCAGGAGATCGCGCGTCTTGCCGCTCAGGTGAACGAAGCCAACGAAGATATCGGCGCCCGCCGCCTGCACACCATCATGGAGAAGCTGCTCGAGGAGATCTCCTTCGATGCCCCGGAAATGAAGAAGCGCGTCGTCCGCATCGACGGCGCGTACGTGCGCCAGCAGCTCACCGACATCGTGAAAGATCAGGATCTGAGCAAGTACATCCTTTGATGCGCTTCGTATCGTGCCTGGGCGGCGCGGTCGCCGCGCTGCTCCTCGCCGGATGTGGCTATGTGGGCGATCCGTTGCCACCCGCGTTGAACATCCCGGTCGCCGTCACCGATCTGCGAGTGGTACAGCGCGGCGACAAGCTCATCCTCGATTTCACCGCGCCTGCGCTCACCACCGACGAGACAGGCCTAACCGTCATCTCTTCCGCCGAAGTTCGCATCGCCGACGACACCATATCGACGGCGCCTCCAACGCCCGGCGAGCCCGCCCACATCGAAATCTCCGCGCGCAAGTGGGTCGGCAAAGACGCCCCCGTCCGCGTCGTCCTCACCGGCCCTCGCGGCCAGCGGTCTGAAGACTCCAACGCGATCGCGGTCCGCATCATCGAACCTCTCGCCGCTCCAGCCAACGTTCAAGCCGAGCCGCATCCGGAAGGCCTGCGCGTCACTTGGACTAACTCGGATCCCCGAGCCGCTAGCTTCCGCATTCGCCGCGATCCCGCCGCCGAGGCCACCTCCGATAAGCCCGAATACATCGACCGCGCTATCGAACTCGGGAAGGAATATAAATACATAGTGGTGGCAGTCGCCGGAACAGCGGAAAGCCTCCAAAGCTCCCAAGCTTCGGCGACCGCGCGGGATGCCTTCGCGCCCGCCGCGCCGCTGAACCTCACCGCTATCGCAGGCGTCAATTCCATCGAGTTGAACTGGGACCGCAGCACGGAAGCCGACCTGAAAAACTATCGCATTTACCGCAACGACATGCTGCTGGCGCGCGATCTGGAGACGCCGTCGTTCAGCGACAAGCAGATCACGCCGGGCCAGCGCTATCGCTACGCCGTAACCGCGGTCGATCGAAACAACAACGAGAGCCCCAAATCGGCCGTCGCTGAAATCCTGGCTCCATGACGCGTCTAATCGAAGAACATGCCTAGATACGCCGCCATCGACATCGGCAGCAACTCCGTACGAATGCTTGCGGCGGAGGTGGTTCCCGGCAGCCCTGCACGCGAACTTGCGACTGACCGTGAAGTGACGCGCCTCGGCGCCAGCGTCTTTCGTCAAGGCCGCATCAGCGAAGAAGCTATAGCCTTTGTCTGCCAGGTACTGAAGCGCATGGTAGATGCCTACAGCAAACTGGACGTAGTCGGCGTCCGTGCCGTAGCAACCAGCGCGGTGCGGGACGCCAGCAACCAAGCCGAGTTCGTCGAGCGCGCCACCGCCATCATCGGAGCGCCCGTCGAAATTATTTCCGGCGCCGAAGAAGCCCGCCTCATCCATCTTGGTGTGCAAGCTCGCTGGCCGCAGCCCGAGGAGACCATCCTCATCGTTGATGTCGGCGGCGGCAGCGCCGAATTCATCGTCGCGGAAAATGCGGAAATGAAGGAAGGCATTTCGCGACCCCTCGGCGCGGTTCGCCTGAACGAGGTCTTCCTCAAGACCGATCCGCCCAGTGACGTCGAACTCACGCGCCTGCGGAAATTCATCGACGACAAGTTCGAACCCGCTCGCGAACGCATAGCGGCCTATAAATTCGACCGGGTGATCGGCACTTCCGCGACGGCCGCCGCGCTCGTCAGCGCCGCGCATTCCATCCCACGCGCGCGCCGTGAGGAGGCCGACCGCGTTCGCGCCAACATCGGTGACCTCCGAAAGTTATATGCGCAGCTCGCCGGCAGCACCCTCAATGAGCGAAAGAAGATCGGAGGCCTGGGTCCGCGCCGCGCCGAAATCATCGTGGCGGGCGCCTCAGTCTTTCTGCGTACCCTTGAAACACTCGACCAGCCCGCCATGTATTACTGCGCGGCCGGAGTGCGCGACGGCATCATCGCCGACCTTGCCGCCCGCGGAGTCGGCCGCGAGCGCAGCCGCCTGACTCCATCCCAACTCCGCGTCATCGAGGCGATGTGCCGCAAGTATGACGTCGACCTGAACAACGCGAAGCACGCGAGCAACATCGCGGCTCATCTGTTCGATGCGATGCAGCCGCTGCATACACTTCCTCCTGACATCGGCCGGCTGCTCGAATCGGCAGCGTATCTCCATAACGTCGGGCACTTCATCAGCGATACCGGACATCATAAGCATTCGGCGTACGTCGTAAGCAGTTCGGATATGCCAGGCTACACCGACCGAGAGCGGCACATCGTGGCCTTGCTTTGCCGCTATCACCGCAAGTCCATGCCGACCCCGCGACACGATCTGTGCCGATCGCTTTCCGCCGACGAGAAGCGCATCATTCAAATGATGACGCCGCTGCTGCGCTTGGCCATCGCGCTCGATGCTGGGCGTGCTCAAAAAGTGCAAACTGTGGACATGCAGGTGGCCAATGTTGGCGTCAACGTGACCGTACGGGGAGAAGGGGATTACGATCTTGAAATCTGGGCTGCCGAACGCGCCGCTGACGCTTTCCGCCAGGTGTACGGCATCCCGATGAACATTGCGAAGGCACGCAAATGACACCCGCCACAACAGCCATGCGCGAGTATGCGATTGCCAAGACCGGCGCCCTCCTCAACTCCGCCGCCGAAGCAATCGAGCATGCCTCTCACACTCCCGACGAGGATGCCGTTCATAAGATGCGCGTGTCCATACGCCGCCTGCAGCAGGCGATCCGCCTCTTCAAGCAGTACCTGGAGGAAGACGGCGTCACCCACGTCAAGCATCGACTGCGAGCCATCATGGAAGTCGCGGGAGAACTTCGCAACCGCGACATTGCAATGGCGCTCGTCACCAAGGCAGGTGGCGACGACACTGAGCTCGCCGCCCAGCGTCTCGCATACCAGAAGCAGCTTGAAACCGTCCTCAAGCGATACGCCAAGACACATCTCGCGCAAGCCTGGCGGGAAAAACTCGGCCTGGAGTCGGCCGCATGAAGCGCCTTTGGAAGGACTCACTCAACCTGCGCGACAACCTCCGCAGACGTATGCCGAAGATTGTCGCCGAGTACTTTGCGGATGGCCGAAAGTCACTCGCGCCTGCGACGCCGTGGGACGAGATGCACGCGTTCCGCCTCCGCTCCAAGCGCTTTCGCTACACCTTGGAAACCTTCCGCGATGTCTACGGACCCGCGATGGATGCGCGCATCGAAGCCCTAAAGAAGATCCAGACCTACCTCGGCGACATCAATGACCTGATAGTCACCTCTGCGATCCTGGCGAAGCTGCCCGGCACAGAAGAAATTCGCGCGGAGTTAGAGCGCAAGGCCGACGAGAAAACAGCCAAGGTTCAGGAACATTGGGCCACCGTGTTTGACGCCCCCGGCGAGGAACGTCGCTGGACGATGTACCTGGTGAACTACGCGTGCCGTCCGCCCATCATCCCTCGCGCCCGCCGCATTCCGGCCCGGGAATAATGGCGCCTGGACCGGCACTCGCGATATATTGGTATCTGACTCCTCGGTGGGAGGTCGTCTAACGGTAAGACTGCAGCCTCTGGAGCTGCGTATCGGGGTTCGAATCCCTGCCTCCCAGCCACTCCACCGCCCCTTTCAGCTTAAAGTGACCGGCCTCGGCTAGCGAGGACGGCGGCGCCGATCCCATCTAGTTCTTCCCGCGGAAGGCTTCGTTGCATTTCCTCGAACAGTCCGCGCTCTTCCTTGCGAACGTGCTGAGTGAGTAGTTCAGCAAACGCCGCGAGCAGACGAGCGTCGGGTTCGATTCTGATCGCGTCGACGAGTTCCGCAATCCGTCGATGCTCACCCAGCAACTCCGACACCAAGGGGCGTGTTTCGTCGACCGCCGCGAGCACAGGAAACACAATCGTTTCCTCACACGCAAAGTGCCCCCGCATCTCAGATTCGAAATGCGACAGCACCAGTTCACGGAGCCTTTGAACAGCGATGGCAGGCCGCATAACGTCACCAAGCTCCCGCCGTATCTGGACGCACAGCGCCAGAGCATGCTGGTGATCGTGGGACAAAGGAATCAGACTTGGGTCACGAATCATACCGCTAGCCGGGTTCGAATTCGATCTTACTTCAAAGCCGCAGGCTGGCACGTTGGAACAGCAGACTTGGGCAGTCCCCTCTCAACATCTTTAGACGCCTGACCCGTCGCTTGCATCAAGCGGCCAACAGTGTCGCCGTAGCGGGGAACACGGTGGTGTGGGTTCGGCGCCCCTGCTCGTACCGTATCTCTCCCCACATTCATGATGCTCTTCGTCGTGAGGAGTAGCGCCGGAGCAGCAGTGTACGTGGCGCGTAGCCGCTATAGCGCATCTTGGGGAGCGTCTGGCTCCGTCCACGCAATAATAGACGAAGGTAGCGAAGTGCACACCAGGATGGCCCCGAACACAAGTGGCTTCGCGAACCCGCGGTCCGGCAGCCATAATCCATAGTCGGCCGCAAGCATCAGGCACAACGACCCGACGCAAACAATCGTCGAGAGAATCTGAAACGATCGAACAAATGCCTCGTGTCGAACTGCCGTCTGCCGCTCATCCTTGCTTGCGAATACACGTGAATCGCCGGGGAAACCATACTCGCGAAGCAGGGTAGCAAGCCCCAGCCAGCAGCCGGACAGAACCAAAAACGCGGCGCCGAGCAGCGCAACCTGAAGATAGAACGCCGCCCCGGAAGAACTGCGTACCCCCGCGGCAAACACGCACCCGCTAACATAGCTCGCATATAAACCGAGCACAAGAAGCCGGCGCTTCGGCCTGGTAGCGGCTCTTATCCCGAACGCGGTCGTGTGAGTGTCCATCGATTTATTCTCCTTTTGTTGAGTACAGTTCAACACTCATCGGCTGGAACGGCTTTCGCGAAAAAATCGCCTCAACCGGAATTCCGAAGTATTCACTCAGGCGAAATGCGAGTAAAAGACTCGGATTAAACTCCCCACGCTCTAGATATCCGATCGTTTGGTAGCTCACATCGAGCGCCTGCGCCAGATCCTGCCGGCTCAGTCCTCTTTCCGACCGCAGAACCGGAATCCGGTTGTAAATCTGCGAGTGAGATGGATCCTCAGCCTTGCGTGACATAAACTATATTGTTTATATGATATATTAGACAAAGCGTCAAGCAGAATTAACAGCCGCGAAACCTCGCTCTCCGGCAAGCATCCATCACTTGCCGGTCCGAGGAAGCGAAATGCGACGTGGCACAACCTATACCGCCTTCGGATTAATCGCATGGGCAGCCGCCGTTCACGGGCAAACACCTAGGATTATTTCGCCTGTATATAACGCAGCAAGCTATGGAACGGTCGTAGCCCCCGGCTCTATCGTCACCGTTCGCGGCGAGAACCTTGGACCCACAAATCTCGTGCAGGCGACCGGCGACCCGCTTCCTACAACTCTGGCCGGCACAACCGTTGAAGTAGTCACAAACGCAGGTGCTATGCCGGCGGCCATCCTCCACACTTCGGCAAACCAGGTCGCGGTTCTCTTACCTCCGAACGCTCCCGTTGGTGAAGCCACCGTGACTGTTTCGTATAACGATCGTCAAAGCTCCGGCCGGCGGTTTTCGATCGCGCCGGTATCGTTCGGAACCTTCACCACAAGCGCGACAGGCCGAGGACCGGCCGCTTTACAGAACGTATCTTCCACCGGCGATCTCCAACTAAACACGCTCATCAATCCGGCGCATCCGAACGGCGCCGTAGTGCTCTACGGAACCGGCCTGGGAGAAAGCACGCCGGAGATATATGTCGGAGGCAGGCCAGCCACTCTCTTGTACGCCGGCCGAAGCGGTTGTTGCGCCGGGCTCGACCAGATCAACTTCGTCATCCCGGAGGGCGTTACCGGATGCTACGTTCCGGTCCTCGTGAAAACAGGCTCCGCCCTCAGCAACTCAGCAACCCTTTCGATCGCTCCGCCGCAAGACGATGTGTGTTCCGACGAGCATGGCCGCACCGCGGACCAACTGCGCGCCGCCCGCGACACGGGCCAACTGACGGAATCAAGAATCGTGCTTCGTCGATTGCTTGCGACCGAACAATTCGGGCTCATCGCAGTCCCAGTACGCGCTGAAACAGGATTCGCGGTATTCGAGAAGTACCCTCTCGCTGACCTCCTGCGATCCACCGGCTTCACTGCATTCGGTCCGCCTGTCACACCCGGATCGTGCGTGACATACGCGTGGGGACAACATGTCTTCGAAGGCATCGCGCCGGACCCTGTCGATGTGGTACGTCCGCAAATGCTCGATGCGGGGCCCAGCCTCACCCTTACCGGACCCGGAGGCGCACGAACTCTTCGTCGTACCGACCGCGGCGACTACAGTTCGGAACTGAGTTCGGCCGAAGGCATGCAGCGCGTCCCCTACTTCCAACCCGGAACTCTCGCTTATGCCAATGGAGCCGGCGGCGCCGACATCGGCGGCTTCACCGCACAAGTAACCATGCCGGCCGCCGCGCGATGGACCAATGAGGCAACCACTTCCGTAATCCTTCGAGCCGCCGGCTATGAGGCGACATGGACGGGCGCCGATCCGAACGGCTTCGCGTATGTCACTGGACGGACGGGTTCGGCTCCCGGCGGGACGGCGTTTACGTGCTTCCAGCGCGCAGACGCCGGGCGGCTGTTCGTACCCGCATATATCCTCGAAAGCGTGCCAAATCTAAGTCAGATCGGCGTCGGCCTGGCGACGCAATCGAACCGATTTACGGCTCCTGGCATGGGCGCCGGGACACTCGTCTTCATCGACTACCGGGAGAAGCCGGTCCTCGTCCGCTGAGCCTCATCGCCGCTCATCAGCCTTATCTTCCATCCGTCACAATTCTTCCGTTGAGTCGCCCGATGTCCCGCACAATCTCTGCATGAGAACCCTGGCAATCTTACTAACGATGGCTGCTGCCGTGACGATGGGCGCCGACAAGCCGCGCTCGTTCTATGTCGAAGTCCGAGGCTCTGGCCAGCCCATGATTCTGATCCCCGGCCTATCCTCCTCACCCGAGGTGTGGAAGGAAACCGTCGACCGCTACAAAGGACGCTATGAGTGCCACCTCATTACGGTAGCGGGCTTCATGGGCAAGCCCCGCATTGAAGCGCCCTTCCTCGAAACCGTCCAGCGTGATCTTGCCGCTTACATTCGGGAGAAGAAACTGAACAAGCCCGTGCTGTTGGGACACAGCCTCGGTGGGTTCGTGGCGCTCCGCATCGCCGCAGCTGAGCCGAACCTGCCGGGAAAAGTCGTTATCGTCGATTCGGTCCCTTATCTGGCGCTAACGATGAATCCAGCCATCAAGCCGGAGGCGGCGAAAGCAATGGGCGACATGATGCGGACGCGGGTGTTAAACGCTCCCAGTGGAGGAAACATCAACTGGGTAAAAGGTATGGCTACCAAGCCGGAGGACCACGAGCGTATTGCCGCATGGGGCAATCAGTCGGACCCGCGAGCTGTGGGTGACGCCATGTATGAAATGTTCACAACTGACTTGCGTGAGGAGATTGGCGCCATTACTGCTCCGACC
>DASQDN010000721.1:0-3846 GCA_035634155.1 Bryobacteraceae bacterium
CGGCCGGAAGGCGGGCTGCTCGGGGATGCGGTGTTTGCAACCATGGTGCAGTCGCTGTTGCCGGTCGGCTTGCGCGGACTCGTGGTGGCGGGCCTGCTTTCCGCGCTGATGTCGTCCCTGGCGTCGTTGTTCAATTCGAGCGCGACGCTGTTCACGGTGGACATCTACGACAAGCTGTGGCCGGGCGCGAGCGAACGCCGCCTGGTGGCTGTCGGCCGGATGGCGACGGCGGCGGTGGTGGTGTGCGGGATCATCTGGATCCCGGTCATGAAGAAGATCTCGGAAGGCAACACAGGATTGTATGACTATCTGCAGAACGTGCAGAGCTTCCTGGCGCCTCCGATCACAGCGGTCTTCCTGCTGGGCCTGTTCTGGGCTCGCACGACAGCGGTGGCTGCGCTGTGGGGCTTGCTCATCGGTTTCGTGATGGGAATGACGAAGCTGACGCTGCAGACAATGGCGCGCAGCGGCGGGCTGGCGGACGACGGCGGGATGCTGTGGACGATCGGCGCGTGGAACGCCTATTACTTCTCCGGCATTCTGTTTGCAGTGATCGCGGTGTTCGTTGTGATTGTGTCGCTGCTAACCCCGCGGCCGCCTGCTGACCGGGTTCGTGGTTTGGCGTATGGATCGGCTACGCCCGAGCAACTCGCGGAAAATCGCGCGAGCTGGGGCGCTGCCGACGTTATCGGCAGCGCGGTTGTGCTCGGGTTGGTGTTGACCGTGTACCTGTACTTCAGCTTCTGGCTGAGCTAGCGGTTGCGGCGCAGCGCATAGTACGCGTCGTTCCAGCGCAGCTCGTTGCGGAAGTGATGGACGCGGGTTTCGGCGTCGATGTTGAGGTATTCAATGCCGGCCATGGCGGCAAAGTCGCGGAGCGGCTCGGCGTCAATGGCCTGCGAGAACGCGGTATGATGCGCACCGCCGGCGTAGATCCACGCCGCTGCCGCTGTCGCCAGATCGGGTCGAGGCGTCCACAGCGCGCGGGCCACCGGAAGTTTCGGAAGCGGTTCGTCGGGCGATACCACGTCCACTTCGTTCACGATCATGCGGAAGCGTGAACCCATGTCGATGACGGAGACGTTGATTGCCGGTCCGGCCGGCGCGGTAAAGACGAGCCGCACGGGGTCGGACTTGCCGCCGATGGACAGCGGATGAATTTCAACGGCCGGCTTCGCGTCCGCTATGGAGGGGCAGATCTCCAGCATGTGCGCGCCGAGCACTTTCGCCGATCCGCCGAAGTGGTAGGTGTAATCCTCCATGAAGGACGTGCCGCCGGGCAGTCCATGCGCCATCACCTTGACGGCGCGTACGAGTGCGGCCGTTTTCCAGTCGCCTTCGCCGGCGAAGCCGTAGCCGTCGGCCATCAGGCGTTGGGCGGCGATGCCGGGAAGTTGCTCCAAGCCGTGGAGGTCTTCGAAGGTGTCGGTGAAAGCGCCAAAGGCGCCCTTGGTGAGGAACGCTCGCAGGCCGAGTTCGATGCGCGCGGCATCGCGAAGAGCCGAGTGTCGGTCGCCGGAAGGCTGCAGGGCCGCGGCGACGGAGTACAGGTCGTTGTACTCGGTGACGAGTTTGTCGATGGCGCGGTCCTCGACTTGGCGAATGGAAGCGGCGAGATCGCCGACGCCGTAGCCGTTGACCGAGTACCGAAGGTGGATCTGGGCGGAGACCTTGTCGCCTTCGGTGACGGCGACTTCGCGCATGTTGTCGCCGAAGCGCGCGACTTTGAGTTTGGCGGCATCGTGCCAGGCGGCGGCGGCGCGGCTCCACGCGGCGAGGCGGGCGTGGCAGTCGGCATCTTGCCAGAAGCCGACTACGACTTTGCGCTCGATGTCCATGCGAGCGCCGAGAAAGCCGAATTCCCGGTCGCCGTGGGCCGACTGGTTGAGGTTCATGAAGTCCATGTCGATGGAGCTCCACGGCAGGTCGCGATTGAACTGGGTGTGGAGGTGCGCCAGGGGCTTTTGCAGTGAGGAAAGGCCGCGGATCCACATCTTGGCAGGAGAGAAGGTGTGCATCCAGGCAATGACGCCGATGCAGTGGGCGGCGGCGTTGGCCTCACCGCACATCTGGGCGATGGCGTCAGGTGTGGTCAGCACCGGCTTGTGGATGATCTTGACGGGGAGGGTCGGAGAATCGGACAGGCCCTGGGCAATGACGGCGGAGTGCCGGGCGACGGTGGCAAGTGTCTCTTCTCCGTAGAGATGCTGGCTGCCGGTGAGGAACCACACTTCGAGGTGCCGGAAATCGATCATGTCCTCCAGTGTCTCTCGTTCGGGCCGCGTGCGGCTCAAGCGGGAAACATCCGCGGAGGAGTGGCGTCTTATACAGGTTATCGCCCCGAAACGTACTGTATTTACGGGATGATACGTGGAAGTCAACTTTCTGCAACAATACAGAGGTCGACCCGTTTCTCAGGCTACGACAAAGGACTCCGCCCAAAGCGGAGTTCTCACGTGCCAAGTCTGTGTCTGCGGATCGACCAAGGACGAGAGAAGGATATAGATTGCGAATTCATATCATCAACCCGAGCGACACCGCATTTGGCACAGCGGTAATCACGCCTCGATGGCTATTCGTTTTGGCGGCCGCCACACCAAGTCAGTTTGGGGATCCCATCTTGTGCGATGAGACGGTGGAGTCCCTCGATCCGGCGACCATCCAGCCCGGCGATGTGGTTGGCATTGGCATCCACACCGGCAATGCGTTGCGCGGATATGCCGTTGGACGCGTGGCGCGCGAGCGCGGCGCGACGGTGGTGTTTGGCGGGATCCACTCGACGCTGTATCCGGACGAAGCCTTCGAGCGCGGCGGGGCGCACTGCGTGGTGCGAGGCGATGGCGACCTGGCGTGGGGTCAGGCGTTGCGCGATCACATCGACGGCTCCATGCAACGGGTTTATGAAGGCGGCCGTGTCGATGCGGACAAGTTCAAGGCCGCGCGTTGGGACCTGCTCAACCAAGAGCATTACATGTGGGCATCGGTGCAGACCGTGCGCGGCTGCTCGAAGCACTGCTCGTTTTGCTCGGTGTGGCGGACCGATGGTCAGAAGCCGCGTCAGCGGCCTTCCGATCCGGTGATGGAAGAAGTGGTGGAGTTGCGGCGGCGCGGCTTCCGCTTCATCGCTCTGGCGGATGACAACTTCTACCCCGTGTCGCTGACCGACATTAAGCTGGCCGAGCGACAGGGCAATATGGCGCGTGTGGCCTCTTTGAAGGCCATTCGCGAGGAGCGCTTCGAGCTGATGGCTCGGCTCGCCGAATTGCCGAAGGACATGGTGTTCTTCACGCAGATCACGATGGAATCGGCGGAAGATCCGGAGTTCCTGGACGCGATGCGGAAGGCGCGGATCAAGGGCGCCCTGGTTGGTGTCGAAGCAGTGACCGAAGAAGGCTTGAAGGCCGTGTTCAAGGACTTCAACCTCTCGGGCGAGAACCTGGTGGCGCGATTGAAGCAGTTCCAGGAGCATGGAGTACATGTTCTGGGATCGTTCATCTTCGGGCTGCCGACCGATCGAGCAGACACGTTCGAAGCGACCGAGAAGCTGGCCGAACGGGCCGGTCTGACGTTTGCGCAGTTCGTGATGTTGACGCCGTTCTGCGGCACCGTTGACTTCGAGCGATGGGAGAAGGGTTTGGGGGCCAATCCTCCATCGGTGGATGGCATTCCGATCACTCGGTACTGGCTGATTCCGGCGGATAAGCGGCCGAAGATGTTCATGCCGCACCCGACAATGAGTTCGGACGAGATGCGGGCTCGCACGCAGAAGGTTTGGGATAACTTCTACAGCCTTCCGAACGTGTGGAAGCGTTCGGCGTGCACGCCGAATCTCAAAGCGAGGCTGGC
>DASQDN010000722.1:0-10887 GCA_035634155.1 Bryobacteraceae bacterium
CAGCCGCTGCCGAGGCTTCTGAACGGACTCGGCATCCCATTTGTGGGCGAGCGGACCGGGGCGATTCTTGCGGATACATTCGGCAGCGTCGACGCGATCGCAAAAGCCGATCTCGACACGCTGCAAGCAGCCGAAGAGGTCGGACCCAAGGTCGCGCACAGCATCCGCCGCTTCTTCGACGAGCCCCGCAATCTCGAACTCATTGAGCGCCTCCGTGCCGCTGGTTTGCAGTTCGAACACACCAAGCGCAAGACCGCCGGCACATTGGCTGGGAAGACTTTTGTCATCACGGGATCGCTGCCAACGTGGAGCAGGGAAGAAGCCAAGGAGCAGATCGAAGCCGCGGGAGGAAAGGTAAGCGGGTCGGTCAGCAAGAAGACTTCGTATCTGCTTGCTGGCGAAGATGCCGGATCCAAACTAGACAAAGCGCGCGAACTCGGTATTCCTGTTCTCGATGAAGCAGCATTGCGCGAGCTGATTGCGGGATGAAGGAGTTTCTCGCGTCTTTAATCGCTTGGGGCTCGCCGGGCCTTTTCATTGCGGCGCTGCTCGATGGGGCCGGCCTGCCGATACCAGGCGGCGTCGACGTGCTCGTCATGTATCTGGCCTCGCAGTCGCCGGAACGTGCGATATGGCTTGCCGTGATTGCGGTACTTGGGTCGGTCATCGGGAACTTCATTCTTTTCTTGATAGCTCGCCGTGGCGGCCAGGCGTTTCTCGAAAAGAGAAGCTCTTCCAAGCGCTCTCGCAAATTCCGGCAGTGGTTCGACACCTATGGGCTAACTACTGTCTTCGTCTCTGCGCTGGTCCCGCTGCCCGTGATGCCGATGAAGATCTTCGTGCTCTCGGCAGGAGCTCTCGGGTCGCAGCCTCTTCGATTCCTCGGGGTATTTCTCTCAGCGCGTATCCCGCGCTATATCGGCCTTGCGCTTCTGGGCCGCGCGATGGGCAACAACGCGATGGCCTACCTCACCAGCCACGTTTGGCATCTGGTGGGATTCGCGGTTGCCCTCTTTGCGGTGCTCGCGTTCATCATCCATTACGCCGATACACGTACCGCTTCTTCGCCTGCTAGTTCAAGATAAAGTTCACGTCGATGGGCGCAATCACTTCCACGGCTTCCCCATTCAGCAATGTGGGCGTATAGAGCCACTGACGCACCGCGTTGACCGCTGCCGCCGCCAGCAGCGGATGTCCATGAATGATTTGCAGATTCACGACCCGGCCATCGCGGGCGATCACTCCCTCTAGTCGCACCACGCCGGACACGCGCATTTGCTTCGCGAGCGGAGGATACACAGGGATCACTCGCTTGACTAGCTTCGCTTCCATCACCACTCCGCCGAGCTTCACTCTTCCAACCTCAGCGCGCGATTCCTGTTTGCGAGGCGCAGAAGGAGGCGGAGGCGGTATCCGCGTCGCGCCGATGCTCGCAAGGGGATTGTTGAAATCAACTGCGCCGACTGGACCGTTCCCATCCGTGATTGCCGGTCCACTGCCCATTGGGAGGTCGGGCGTATCGACAAACGTCAGCAATCCAGTAGGAATGCGGCGCGGCTCAAACACAGGCCGCGCTGGCGCCTGAATCCCAGTTGTTGGTCCCGGCGAAGGATGGCGCTTGACACCGACCACTTCAACGGCTTTGATCGATCGAGGCGCCGGAGGCATCGGTTGAGGCAAGGAGAATGCGCCTAGCTTATCGACGGTGACAATGGACACGATCACGCCGACAGCTACCGCGATGAGTTGCAGTGCGAAGGAAAGAAGCATTGAGCGCCACATGTCACTTCAGACACCGGCGCAATGATTGCTGTTCCCGTCGAAATCGTTATCTTGTGATCACGCCGCAGGCAATCCGCTCCCCCGAATTGCCGCTCGGGTCCGTCTTGAAGTCGTCAGGATTAGCGTGGATCACCAGGCTGGTGCCACCGGCTTTCAGCAGTGAGTTCGGCGCTTCAAGCAGTGTGACGTGCTGCGCAATAAAGGCGACATCCACCATCCCATTGGCTTTCACGTTGAGGTTCGCGATATCGCCGGCGTGCGGTCCGTTTGGATTCCCTTCGCCGTGCTGTTTCCCTGAAGGATTGTAGTGCGCCCCTGCGGATGCGAAGTCCGGCGGTTCACAATTTCCGTTTTCATGGATGTGAACACCGTGAGGCCCAGGCGGCAGATCCGTCAACCGCCCCGTGAACTGAACCCCACCGCCTGAGTTCATCGCTAGCGTTAGGGAGCCCACGCGGTTGCCCTGAGTGTTTCGTAATTCCACACGCGCTCCGTCGGCCAGTCGCGCCCTTTGCGCCTCTGCGGACGGGCTATTCGGCGCGCATGAGGAAAGGGTAAGCACACCCACAACGATAGGAAACGCGCAGCATCGCATCGTCCAAATCTCCTTTCGAATTGGACTATATGGAGCTGCTATAGTTTCAAATTCAAAACCGATAAGCTTAAGTAATTCCCCCGGTATACTCTTGGCGGCCGCTTACCGGAAGCCGGCACGATGTGGTGACCACTGTCATTTCGCGCCGGGCTGCGCAGCGGCCAGGGGGGCCTGCAAGTCTAGATATCGCTGGCGGCTATCCAATATTGCTTTTCGAGCTTCCCTCGGGCCGCCCCACCCTTCCATGCGGGTCAGTCTTCCTTCCAGCTCTTTATAAATCGTGAAGAAGTGCTCGATCTCGCGGCGGACGTGCGTGAAGATCTGGTCCATCGTATGGATCTGGTCATATCGCGGATTTCGAGTGGGCACCGCAAGAACTTTCTGATCGCCTTCTTCCGAATCCACCATGTTCAGGATGCCAACCGGGCGTACCTCGATCAGGCAGCCGGTGAAGCTCGGCTCCTGGACAAGAACCAACACGTCCAGTGGGTCGTTATCCTCGGCCATGGTTCCAGGAATAAAACCGTAATCGCCCGGATAATGCATCGGCGAATACAGGGAACGGTCAAGTCGGAACACCCCAAGCTTCCCGTCGTACTCGTACTTGTTGGTCGAGTTCTTCGGGATCTCAACGATCATGCGCACCAGTTCGGGGCAGTCGGGACCCGGATCAATGTCGTAAAGCGAATGCACCTAATCAGCGTAACAGAGCGGTTCTTACGCAGGCAGGGTAAACGTAAACGTTGCGCCCATCCCTTCGGACGATTCCGCCCGGATGCGGCCGCCATGCTGCTCGACGATCTGCTTGCAGATCGCCAGCCCGACACCGGTGCCCGGGATCTCACGCCCATGCAGTCGCTTGAAGACGCCGAAGATCTGTTCCGCATACATCTGATCGAAGCCGGTACCGTTGTCTCGTACGCGGAACTCCCATTCGTGGGAATGGCGGGAGACGCTAATTGAAATCCTCGGGTCGTCCGGGCCGCGATACTTGATCGCGTTCGACAGCAGGTTCTGCAGCAACTGTCCCATCTGTCGCCGGTTCGCCGTCACCGTGGGAAGTTCTTGAGCAGTGATGAACGCATTGTTAGCCGCGATGCTCGCTTCCAAGTTTCTTAAGGTCTCTCGGAGCACGGTGTTCAGGTCGCATGCCGAGCGGCTCGGCGTACCGCGATTGGCAACCTCGGTATACGATTGCAAATCATTGACGAGCAATCCCATTCGATCCACGCCGTTGATGATGAATCCGAGAAGTTCGTTCGCGCGCGCATCAAGCGACCCTCGAAAGTCGCGCAACACCCATTGCGAGTACGTCTTTACGGTGCGCAAGGGCTCCTGCAGATCATGAGCCGCAATGAAGGCGAACTGCTCCAGGTCCGCGTTGTACTTCTGCAATTCCCGCTCCGCGTGCTTGCGATCGGTAATGTCGGTGGACATCCCGCACATGGCATACGGCTGGCCAGAGGTGTCCATAAGGGGAAACTTTATTGACACGTAGGTGCGTTCCTCGCCGTTCCGCCTGGTAACTTCCTCCACCTCTACCGGGGCCCGTCCGTCGATCGCTTCGCGATCTGCCGCCCTGTAGGTCTCGGCCATCGCTGTCGGGAACAAATCGTAATCGGTCCGGCCGATCACCTTTTCCCGGGTAGTTCCAAATGCCTCTTCAAAGCGCCGGTTGACGAATCCGTAGCGTCCCTCAAGGTCCTTCACAAACACCAGCGGAGGAGCCGTGTCGAGTATCGCTTGCATTCGCATTTCACTCTCGCGAAGTTGCTCATTAGCGGCCTGCAACTGGCGAGTGCGGTCCGCCACGCGCTGCTCCAGCGCCGCGTTGAGTTCTCTCACCCGAGCTTCAGCAGCTTTGCGCTCGGCGATCTCTCGTTCGAGTTCCGTATTGGCGGCGCGCAGTTGCTCCGGACTCGGCAGCGCGATCACGGTGGGCGCCAATCGCATCAGCAGGATCGCGGTAGGAACCGATGCCAGTGCAGTCACCAGTTTGATCGCGCCGTCCAGCCGGTATACCGGGTTCCAGATCACCCAAACATTCATCAGATGCGTCGTGCCGCACGCGAGGATAAACACACCGAAAAGCCAGAACATCCACGGGAACACCAGGTCGCGGCGGCTTCGCACAATGTAAATGAGCGCAAACGGAATGAAGTAATACGCGAGCGCAATCAGCAGATCTGAAACCACGTGAAGCCAGACAACTCCCGGGCTCCAGCGGTAACACACACCATGGGGAAGAAAGTCGCTTTGAAAGAGACCCTTAAGGAACTCCAGCATTGTTCCCAATGATAGGACAAGGCCGGAACGATGTCAGCCGCCTATGGCATACATCGGGCGGGGTGGTGGGACAAATTGACTCTGATTGATCTCGTGCCCGATCCACTTCCCCGCAATGTTCCGCCGAAAGGCATCGGCGATATCGGTGTCTGAGCCGCCGCCCCGAAGCAAAGGCTTCAAGTCGGTTTCCTCGATCGCAAACAGGCAGTAGCGCAGCTTCCCGTCGGCAGTCAACCGTACGCGATTACAGTTCAGGCAGAATGGCTTGCTAACGGACGCAATGAAACCCACGGCGCCGATACCGTCAGCGAACCGGTACTCGGTAGCAGGCGCGCGCGGATCCTGGTCGGCTACAGCTTCAAGCGCGCCGATCTCGCGCGTGAGCATCGCCAGCATGTCATCGGCCGTCAGCACACGACTACGATCCCAAATACCTTGTGAATCGAGCGGCATGAATTCGATATAACGAACTTCGATCCCGCGCTCACGCCCGAACTGCGCCAGCGGGACGATATCGGCCTCATTCACGCCCTTCAAAGCGACGGCGTTCAGCTTCAGCTTGAATCCGAGCGCCAGGCTAGTTTCGATCCCGTCCATCACACGGCCGAACTCGTCACGGCGAGTGATCTGTTGGAACAGATCCGGACGGAGAGTGTCCAGGTGTACGTTGAGTCGCCGCAAACCCGCTGCGTAAAGGTCTTTTGCTTGCCGGGCGAGCAGCACAGCATTGGTCGTGAGCGCCACATCGGTGATCCCGTCCACGTTTTGCACTCGCTCAATGAATCGAGGCAGATCCTTGCGTACTAAAGGCTCGCCGCCGGTGATGCGGATCTTGTCCACACCGAGGCTCGCGCCCACCCTGACCACACGCTCCATCTCTTCAAAGCTCAGGATCTCTTCACGCGCGCCGAAACGCACGTCTTCAGGCATGCAGTAGTAGCACCGGATGTTACACCGGTCGGTAACACTGATGCGAAGATTCGTGTGCTGCCGCGCGAAGGAATCGACGAGCATGATCCAGTTATTTCAATGCGAGCATTCGCTCAATCGGCAGAGCGGCACGCTGCAGAATCTCCGGCGCGATCTCCACTCGCGGTTGCAGATCCCGCAAGCAGTCGCGAAGCTTCTCCAGCGAGTTGCGTTTCATGTACGGGCACTCACTGCAGTTGCAGTTCTCATTCTGCACGTAGTAAAACTGCTTTCCCGGCGCAAGCTTGGTAAGCGAGTGGTTTACACCGCTTTCCGTCATGATGATGAACTCATCCGCGGGAGCGCTGACGCAGTACTGAACAATAGCCGAGGTCGACCCGATATAGTCAGCCATCGCGAGCACGTCACCCGGACACTCCGGGTGCGCGACAACCACGGCCCTCGGGTGTTCCACCCTCATACGCGCCAACCGCCGGCCAGGAAAGGTCGCATGCACGATGCAGGCTCCCTGCCAGATTTTCATGTTCTGCCGTCCGGTTTGCCGCTTCACCCAATTGCCGAGATTAATGTCAGGCAGGAACAGAATCGGCTTGTCGGCCGGAATCGAGTTCACCACCTCAACAGCATTGCGCGAAGTGCAGATAATGTCACTTTCCGCTTTCACATCGGCCGAAGTGTTGATATAGCTGACCACCACGTGGTCCGGATGCATCCGCTTGGCGGTCCGCACCTGTTCTACCGGCGACTGCTCCACCAGACTGCAACTGGCGTCCTTATCCGGTACGACGACGATGCGCTGCGGGTTCAGTAACTTCGCGGTCTCCGCCATGAACCACACGCCGCAGAAAGCAATCACGTCGCCCTCAAGCTCCCGAGCCTTGCGCGACAACTCCAGGCTGTCGCCAATCACGTCAGCAATCTCCTGGATCTCCGAATCCTGATAATGATGAGCCAGGATGACGGCGCCCCGCTCCTGCTTCAGATCCAGGATCTCGTCGACGATTGTGCCGGTTGCAAGCATTCGAAGGTTCCTAATATTGTAACTTGGGCTAAACTGATGAGGTACCGTGTTATATGTGATGCGTCGTACAGTGATAACGGTGCGGCGCAGTTAGGGGTTTCCTGTGGTTAGCAGTTTCGCCCGTGCCGTCAGGTGCGGAATCTTGGTAGCGCTCTCATCCGGCGCGATTTTGGCACAACCGAACTCGGTTGTTTGCGGCTTGACGGCGGTTGCGCCGGTAGTCCGCTCAGAAGGACTGGCCGAACGCCTCGGCGATGTCGTTCTCACTTGTACCGGCCCCCCGGGCCAATCGGTTACCGGGAACTTGACTCTCGCGCTGAACACCGCGATTACCAATCGTGTCACCAACGGAAAGCTGGACGTGGCACTGACGGCGGATACCGGGACGGGTCGCACATTGATCGCGCAACCATCATTGCTGGGCGTGAACCAGATTGTTTTTGCCGGCATCACCTTCGCGGTAGGACAAATGGGCCGCGTCGAATTGCGAATCTCGAATTTGCGAGGCGATGCGACGCAGGGAAGCTTCGGCCTCTCCACCATTCAAGCAACGCTGGCTTTCAACCCTCCATCGGTCCTGACGCTATCCGGAAACCTTGCGGTCGTCGGAGTGCCGCAGCGCGGTCTTTTCTCTACGACTTTGTTGGGCACAGTCTCCAGTCATCTTGGCTCTCCGCTGCCTGAAGAACTCGGTTTCCTCAGCCTTCTGGAAACGGGCACTCGATTCAGCTCTACCCGAATCACCGAAGGCTTCGCCGGCGCTTTCGAGACAGGCACTCGCATCATGCTTCGGTTCACCGGCTATCCCGCCAACGCGCGTCTGTTTACGCCCAGCGTCATCATCGGCGCGAATGGCCTGCAACCAACCGCGGCAGGAGATTTCGGCGGCACAGTCTCGGGTGGCCGGTATGGGGCTGGAGGGCTGGCGCTCGTGCGTATAGCGGGCGCTGGCGCTAACGGGGCGGGCGGGTATCCTGCGGCTTCGGTCGGAAGCGTCAGCAGCGCCTTTGACGCCGTCTCCGAGGTGCCGCTCAGCGGCGGAACCGGAGTCGCGGTCTACGAGGTAATCGATTCGAACCCAGTCGCCATCGAAACCGCACAGATCCCGATCTTCATCGGCCTCCCGCGGAGCATCGAAGGCTACACATTAACTACCGCCACGGAGGTGTTCTTCGGGCCCATTTCTCCCGACGCTGTACCGCGCTTCAAGCCCGTATCGCCCGGCGCCGACTGCACAACTCAGAGCGACTGCTCCACATACGTGCCCAAGTTAGAAGCCTACCCGCAGCACACTGATTTTATTGCCGTCAGCGGAGCCAACTTCCAAATCAAGTGGATTCCCTTTGAGAATGTCGGCGGTGGCATCATGGCGTGGTCTGCCCGCGTCGAGTACAAGAGCGGCAGCGGCTGGATGCGTATCTCGCCGACCTCCGGCCTGCAGGGCAATATGATCCGGCTCGACATCATACCGATGGGATTGGCCGTGGGCAAGTACGAAGGAACGCTGGTTATCGACGCGGGAGCAGCCGGAGTGGCTCGGTATCCGGTAACGCTCGAAGTCAAACCGCTCCCGGTGCCCACTCCCGTGATCTCTTCAATCGGCGGGGCCGCCACAGTGACCGGCCCGATCAGCCGCGGTGGACTCGCGACGATCAAGGGGGCGAATCTCGGGGGAACGAACGTATCGGTCACATTCGACGGACGTCCCGCCCGTATTTTATATACCAGCGCCGATCAGCTCAACGTCGAGGTGCCGTCGGACTTGGTGGGCGCCACGGCAGCGCTGGTGGTGACGTCGAACGGTGTTCAAAGCGCCAGCCGGACGGTGGACCTCGCGCTGGTTGCGCCGGGCATCTTCCCGAACGGTATTCTGAACCAGGACAACCGGGTGAATAGTCCCGAAACCCCGGCCGCTTCGCCCAGCATCATTCAGATCTTCGCGACCGGTCTCCTTCCTGTACAAGGAAATGCTCAAGTAGAGGTGAGACTCGGGGATCAACTCTATTCCGGAGCTGCACTCCCATACGCCGGCCAAGCCCCTGGCTTACCCGGTGTGCAGCAGGTCAACTTCATGATCCCGGCAGGCTTAAGCACCTCCTCGCCGGACCTGGCGGTTTGCGCGACGCCCTCGAACGGTGTTCGCACCTGCAGCCCGGCCACCCGCCTGCACGTTCGCTAGCGTTAAGGATCAACGCGTCTTGAGTTGCCGGTCCCCGGTCACCACCGTCAGGGACCGGCAACTGATCTAGCCGGATAAGCCGAAGTATGCCATCAGGATCCAGCTTTAGGAAACCGGCGCCTTCTTCGGAGGGCAGCAACGCGCTCAACACGTTCCGGTGGTTGAAGCCGTTCAACTCGACATCCTCGATGTCCTCGCACTGCAGGATTATCAGTGCGCCTTATCTGCCGCAGCAGTAATCAGCTCAATTCGAGCTGAGGGGCCGCTACCGTCGAGATATACGGCTTTCACCTTGGCGTCGTGGAAGCGAGGCAGCCTCTGAATCGAGACTCGATGGCCTCGGCTCCAAGCACATAGCGGCGAACGGTTTCGGTCGCGGATACGATACAGCCCTTTTTACCCAATCACGGCGATCAGATCCTTAGCTTCCACCGTGTTGCCGACCTGCACCAATAAGTCCTGCACCTTGCCATCGACGGGCGCGTAAACAGTCGTCTGCATCTTCATCGCCTCCATCACCAGCAGGCGATCCCCCTTGCGGACGTTCTCGCCTTTCGCCACAGCAATCGATGTAATCGCCCCCGGAATCGGAGCTCCCACGTGACCGGCATTTGAGGCGTCAGCCTTCGCACGCTCCGCTGCTTCCACCTTCAATAATCGGTCGACTACGGACACTTCCCGTGGCTGCCCGTTCAACTCGAAGAAAACCGTGCGCGTCCCGTCGGCATGCGGCTCACTGACGGTCAGGTACTTCAGGATCAGCACCTTTCCCGTCTCGATCTCGATCGTGATCTCGCTCTGCGGTTCCATCCCATACAGGAACTCCGGCGTCGGCAGCACGCCCAGGTCACTGTATGCCTCCCGAGCCTTCTGGTATTGCAGGAACACCTCGGGATACATCAGGTAATTCATCAGGTCGGTACGAGAAGCTTCGTGTCCGATCTTCGCGCTGAGATCTCGCTGCGTCGCCTCGAGATCCACCGGCGCGAGATGCTCGCCCGGACGTCCGGGCTTCGGTGATCCGCCCTTCAGCACGATCTCCGCCACGTCCTTCGGCCATCCGCCTTCCGGCTCGCCGAGCGATCCGGAGAACATGTCGACGACAGAGTTCGGCAGGGTCACACCGTGATTCGGCCCCAGCAGCTTGAATTCCTTCATCGACATGCCGTGGCTTACCAGGAAGATCGCCAGATCACCAACCACCTTGCTCGACGGCGTCACTTTCACGATGTCGCCGAATGCCATATTCACATCGGCATACATCTTCGCCACCTCAGGCCAGCGCGAGCCGAGGCCCATCGCTTCCGCCTGTTCGCGCAAGTTCGTATACTGCCCGCCGGGCATTTCGTGCAGGTAAACCTGCGCTGTCCCCGACTTCGGCGCCGAATCGAAAGGCGCGTAGTAGGTACGCACGATTTCCCAATAGTTGTCGGCTTCATCGAGCGCACACAAGTCCAAACCCGTCTCGCGCTCGGTGTGATTCAAGGCGGCCACAATCGAGTTCAAGTTGGGCTGGCTCGTCGTACCGCTCATGGATGCAATGGCGCCGTCCGCAACGTCCACACCTGCATCCGACGCCTTCAACACGGAAGCCGCGTTGATCCCGCTCGTATCGTGAGTATGGAAATGCACGGGCAAACCGATTTCATCCCGCAAAGTCCGCACCAGTTTGTCCACGGCGTATGGCTTGCAAACTCCCGCCATATCTTTGATGGCGAGCACATGCGCGCCCATGCGCTCCAACTCTTTCGCCATCCGAACGTAATACTGCAGCGAATATTTATCCCGCGCCGGATCCAGGATGTCGCCGGTGTAGCAAATGGCGGCCTCGCAGATGCGATTCGTGTCGCGAATGGCCTCCATGGGAATGCGCATAGTCGGCAGCCAGTTCAGCGAATCGACCACGCGGAAGATGTCGATGCCATTTGTCGCCGCTTCCTTGATAAATTCCCGAACCACATTGTCGGGATAAGCGGTATAGCCCACTGCATTTGACGCACGCAGCAGCATTTGGAAGCAGATATTCGGGATCGCCGCCCGTAGAACACGCAGCCGGTCGAACGGGTCCTCCTGCAGGAATCGCATCGCAACGTC
>DASQDN010000723.1:0-10660 GCA_035634155.1 Bryobacteraceae bacterium
AGCATCGCCAGCGCTACCAACGCCGCGCGCCGCGCCGCCACACTTGATTTCGTATCGTCAAACACCCGGCGCAGGTCAGGCATCGCCTCACGCGTGCGCAGCAGCCCGACAGTTTCAATGGCGGCAAGCTGGATCCTGGGCTCCAGGTCCCGAACAAACGTCATAGCCTTTGTGCCGGCTGCAAGATCGCCGATCTTCTGGAAGGCGATCAGCACCTCATAGATCACCTGTGTGTCCTTGGTCTGCAGTGCTTCGAGAAGTTCAGGGAGCGCGGGCTTGCCGCGCAGGATGCCCACCGCGCGAGCCGCATTGGCCCGCGACTCCATACTGCCGCCCCCTCGCGCAAGCTTGGCGATCGCCGTAACCACCTCGGGCCGCACGTTCACCCAAGGATCCACAACATCGCGATTCTCACGATCGAAACGACTGCGCACAGCGGCACTCCACCGCGCCACACCGGACTGCACGTAACCCGGCACATAGAAATTCACCAGACCGTCGGTTGCGCGAATCTGAATTTCCGGATCGTTGTCGCGTGTGGCAGCGACCAGCGGGTCCAAGCTGTGCTGCGTGCCAATGGCGACCAGGCTGCGCACGGCTTCCAGCCGCACATCGCGGTCTGCATCGGCCAGATAGGGCTGCAGCAGCGGAATGCTGTCCGATGTCGCGTCCTTTAGCGCACGAGCAGCCTTGATGCGAGCCTTCGGATCGGCGCTCGGTGACTCCTGCGCGAACGCAGTCCCAACCGTGCACACCGCGAGTAGTAAGAGGGTGAACTTTCGGTGACCCATGGTCCTACTGCAATGACGCGTTAGCGAATGAATTCGACTTCAATCCTGTGGGGAATAATGCCCGCTTCAAAGCCCATATCCAGCAGCTTCTGCGCAGCCTGCGGGATCTGCTCCCCCGCATCCACCGTGTGATGATTCACATACATCCCGACGAACTTCTCGGCCAGTGAATCTTCCATATCCCGCGCGAACTGCATCGCGTAGTTTAACGCTTCTTCGCGGTTGTCCAGCGCATACTGGATGCTGTCCCGCATCAACCGGCAGCATTCGGATTGAATCGTCGGATCCAGCGAACGGAGCAGCGCATTCGCGCCGAGCGGCAGCGGGAGGTTGTACGTCTTCTTCCACCACTTGCCCAAATCGAGCACCAGGTGGAAGCCGCCCTTGCCATACGTCAACTGCGCTTCGTGGATCACTAGTCCGGCATCCACGGTATGGTCGCGAACCGCATCCGGAATCTTGTCGAACGCCATTACCACGGGTTCGAAGTCGGGCTCGATGATCCGCATCGCAAGGTACGCCGTCGTCATCTTGCCAGGGATCGCAATCCGCTTGCCTTTCAGTTCTTCCGGCTGCATCGGCCGCGTGGCGATCACCATCGGACCGTAGCCGTCGCCCACACTGGAGCCGCTGGCCATCAATACGTATTTGTCGGCAACGTACGGGTACGCGTGATACGAGATGGCAGTTAGTTCGTAAACGCCCTCCATTGCCTTGCGATTCAACGACTCGATGTCCTCGAGCACGTGCTTGATGTTGACGAAACGCGAGCGGATTTTCTTTGTCGCGAGGCCATAGAACATGAAGGCATCATCCGAGTCCGGACTATGGGCGCAAACGATATCCCTCACTGCGGAACTTGTCATAGGTGAAAGAACACACTATAACACCTGACACGGTCCTGCCCCTAGGTGCGCAACGCATCCCAGCGCAGACAAACGGAGGCCCGTAAAGAAACTGCCACTTAGCTCGCGAGGTCTTCCAAGGCCGGTCGCAACTGCCCAAATTCGTACAACAGATCATCCACCGCTGAGCCGACTTCCTGCATCTCACCCCGCCGGCCCATGGTCTCCAGTTTGTAGGCCGCTTGAGTGGGTCCTTGCGCCCCGAAATTCGAGACGGAACCTTTGAGGGAATGCGCGGCACGTTCCAGGCGCTTGGCATCGCCGGCGCCCGCCGCCGCTTGGATTTCATCGATTAGCGACGGATACTCCTCTAGGAAAATGGCCGTGATTTCGCGAAGCAGCTCTTCGTCGCCACCCACTCGGTCGAGGATGACTGCCCGATCGATGATGCCGCCAAGGTTAGCTACGGAGGTCGGAGGTTGTGCCGAAAAACTCATACACACTGCTCTTCGGCATCCTGTGAGACCTTCTTTACCTTTTTTGAAGTACTGGTACGCCTACTTAATTGCTGCCGGCAATGGAGATGTTCAGCGCGGTGGCAAAACTAATCCATAACCAATACGGGGCCAGCAGCAGGGCGGCCAATCGGTGAATGCGAAGAAATGCTACCACGGTAGCGCTCAAGGCGAGCCACAGCACCACGATCTCAGCGGCAGCTGCGTCAGGATTTCGCAGACCAAAGAACAGAATGCACCACAACACATTCAGCCCCAGTTGATAGACGAACAGCTTCAAAGCAGGGAATGCTCCACCATGGAGCCGGTCCCAAACCAGCCACGCGCTGACGGCCATGGTCGCGTAAAGCACTGCCCAGACAGGACCGAACACTTCCTGAGGCGGGGTCCAATCCGGCTTTTGCAGACCTCCGTACCAGTTGCCCGAGTTGGGATAGGTAGCCAGCCCGCCGGCAGCCGAAGCCGCGTAGCAGATCAGGAGGAAAAATCCCAAGCTGCGGAAGCGGCGATGAGTGGCAGCGGTCGCGCCCATAGCGATTAGACGTCATTCTGTCGCGGGAAGGTATCTTTTCGCAACCGGGACAGTGCCGCAAAAGTACTCCCCTCGCTTGCGCTACTCGCCTCCCCAAGAAACAGATCATCTGGGCAAATCGCTAGAACAATTACGATAGCATTCAACGTGATCCGGACAGCAGCTCTCAAGCTTTCTCCGCGAAGCCGACCAGCGGAACGGAGACAAGCACCAGGTTGAAAACGCGCGAGTGAATCGCATGGTGGATGTTGTAGACCGCTCAGCGGCTTCGGCGTACCTAACCAAGCCACCGTGACCGCGTTTATGCAGCGGTCCTACGTAGCACTCGGCGACCTCGAGGATCGACCGTGCGGCCTGCTGGTTGAACTTCCGGACTCCGAGCGACTACCTTTCCGACCCGACGCATTCTTCACGCTCAGGTTTGCGACCAAGCGTTACTTAAGGAATTCCACCACACCCGTATCCATGTGATACACAGCGCCTTTGATCTGAATCTTGCCCTGCGCAGACATCATCGCCAGAATGGGATTCGCGTCCTGAAGCTGCTTAACCGCGAGCTGTACATTATCACGGACGGCGTTATCCATCAGGACACCGGCTTCATGCGACGCCTGCTCCACCGCCGGGCGAATCGCCTTCACCAGAGAGTCGATATGCGTGTTAGGCTCCCCGCCAGCGATCGTCGCCTGGACGGCGCCGCATCCGATATGGCCAAGGACAAGGATCACCGGCACATGCAGGTGTTCCACCGCGTACTCCAGACTGCCCAGAATCGCGTCGTCAACTACGTTGCCCGCGACCCGTACCGTGAACAGGTCACCGAGCCCCTGGTCAAACACCAACTCCGGCGGGACCCGCGAATCGGCGCACGACAGGATCGCTGCGACCGGGTGCTGCCCGGCCACAAGCCGCTGCCGGAGTAAACGCGACTGATGAGGATGAACGATTTTGTGGTGGACGTACCGCTGGTTGCCCGCGTGTAGCGTCTTGAGAACGGAGGAAGGACTAGGGGCGAGGTGCTGATCAGACGTCGCCGGAGAGGACCATGCCGCGAGGGCCAAGGCCAGCGCAAAGATGGCTGGTTTCAAAGGGCTGCCCTGCTTACTGGTCCTTATTATATCAGCAGCCTCTCCACAAGCGTTAACCTTCTTTTTTCTTCAACCTGTCGTCGTTCTCCGCAATAAACTTGCGGATTTCTTCACCATTCTGGAGCAGCCGATCCCACTGCTCTTTGTACAGGGTTACGGGAAAGCGTCCCAATCCGTAAACGGAAACAGCGCCCTTCTCACTCACCTTGATCGAGATGGCGCCCTTGGCGGGACGATTGGTCTTCAGGGCCTCGTTTTCGGCTCGGAGCCTTTCGAGTTCAGCTTGCAAGTCCTCGTTGCTCATCGGTTTGCTCCACATCGTAGCACGTTGAAGCAGCCTGCTAAAATAGGGCTTTCCGGGAGGTGTATGGCGGCATATCAGCGCCGGACGTCAGTCGCGGTGAACGTAGGCGGTGTGAAAGTCGGCGGAACGAACCCGATCGTGGTTCAATCCATGACCAATACCGACACGGCAAACGTGACGTCCACCGTGAACCAGGTGATGGCGCTCGCCCAGGCGGGCTCGGAACTGGTACGCGTTACGGTCAACACCGACGAAGCTGCCCGCGCCGTCCCCAAGGTCGCTGAGACGCTATACAAATTTGGCGTTCGCGTCCCCATCGTCGGCGATTTCCACTACAACGGCCATCTCCTCCTCCGCAAATACCCCGACTGCGCCCGCGCCTTGGCCAAGTACCGGATCAATCCCGGCAACGTCAATATCGGCAAGAAACACGACGACAACTTCCGCACCATGATCGAGGCGGCCATCGAATACGATCGGCCCGTGCGCATCGGTGTGAACTGGGGCTCTCTGGACGGCGCTCTCCTCACGCGGATGATGGATGAGAACAACCTTCTCTCCGAACCGCTGGATGCCCGCGCGGTCACCCTGAACGCAATCGTCGTCAGCGCGCTCGAATCGGCCGCTGCCGCCGAGCGCTACGGCCTGTCCCGCGACAAAATCATTCTCAGCGCCAAGGTCAGCGGCGTTCAGGACCTCATCGCCGTTTATCGGGAACTCGCCGCGAAATGCGATTACGCCCTGCATCTCGGCCTCACTGAAGCGGGCATGGGCGCCAAGGGCATTGTGGCATCCACCGCCGGCCTCTCGGTCCTCCTCCAGGAAGGCATTGGCGACACGATCCGCGTATCGCTCACGCCCGCGCCCAACGGCGATCGCACGGAGGAAGTCATCGTCTCGCAGCAGATCCTCCAGTCGCTCGAACTTCGTTCGTTCACGCCCCAAGTCGCCGCCTGCCCCGGCTGCGGACGCACCACCAGCACCTTCTTCCAGGAGATGGCCGAGCAGATCCAGAGCTACCTCCGCAAGCAGATGCCGGTCTGGCGCGAACATCACCCCGGCGTCGAAGAGATGAAGGTCGCGGTCATGGGATGCGTCGTAAACGGGCCCGGCGAATCCAAGCATGCCAACATCGGCATCTCCCTGCCGGGCACTTTCGAGGAGCCCGTCGCGCCTGTGTTTGTCGACGGTAAACTCGTCACCACCTTGCGCGGCGACGCGATTGTCGACACCTTCATCGGCATGCTGAACGAGTACGTCGCGCGCACATACTCAACCAGCGATCCCCAACCCGACCAGCAACTCACCGTCACCATCGTCTAGGAGACTGCTTCTCACTTGAGCAAACCGCAGATCGGAATCATCGGAGGCAGCGGCCTCTACGCCATGCCCGGCTTCGAGGCCGAGCAGGAACGAGTCATCGAAACTCCGTGGGGTACGCCGTCGGACGCATACATCGTCGGGACGCTCGCCGGCCAACAGGTCGCATTCCTTACCCGACATGGCCGCGGCCACCGCATCAGCCCGTCCGAGCTGAACTACCGGGCGAACATCTACGGCTTCAAAGCCCTTGGCGTCGAGCGCATCATTTCCCTCAGCGCTGTCGGTTCCCTCAAGGAAGAGCACCGGCCCCTGGACTTCGTTCTGCCCGATCAGTTCTTCGATCGCACCCGAGGCCGCATCTCCACCTTTTTCGGAGAAGGCCTGGTCGCGCACATCAGCTTTGCCGACCCCGTATGCAACGACCTTGCCGCTGTCGTACACGGCGCGTGCCAGACGGCCGGCGTAAACGCGAAACTCGGCGGCACGTACCTCTGTATGGAAGGTCCGGCCTTCTCCACCAAAGCCGAATCCAACGTGTATCGCAGTTGGGGTATGGATGTCATCGGCATGACCAATCTGCAAGAGGCCAAGCTCGCGCGTGAAGCCGAACTCTGCTACACCACCGTCGCTATGGTCACCGACTACGACTGCTGGCATCCCGACCACGACGCCGTCACCGTCAGCGACATCATCGCCAACCTCACAAAGAACGCCGAGAACGCCGCTAAGGTCGTAGCGGCCGCCGTCGCGGCGATGCCCGCCGGCCGCAGTTGCAAGTGCGGCTCAGCGTTGAAGCACGCAGTACTGACGAACCCCGCTTCAGTCCCGGCGGACACACGCAAAAAGTTGGAGCTGCTGGTTGGCAAGTACTTCAACTCCTGAGCTACTCGCCCGTTGCCTCGCAGGAGAACCCTGCCCCGATCAGTTACTGCGCGCCGCTATGGAGGAAGACTCCGGACGCGCATTCTTCCGGACGATCGTCGAGTACCTCGGCGACTCCTTCGAGCCGCGGCTCTGCGATACCTATGTGCGCCTCTTCGCGCGCGTCATCGAGGTCGTGCATCCTGCCATGCGCGCCACTCACACAGTGCAGCGGTACGAGCGCATCCGTCGACCGCATACATGCGATCGCGATCCGGCGCGCGTGTACGTGCTGTCCAGAGTTACACTCGGCGCCGACGTTGCCGTCACCAGCATCATTTTCGACGCGGCCAAGCGGCGCTTTCCAAACGCCGAAATCCATCTCGTTGGTCCTCGCAAGAACTGGGAACTCTTCGCGAATGACCCGCGCATCCATCACCACCCGTTCGTCTACCCGCGAGCCGGCTCCATGCGAGAGCGCTTATCCACGTGGCCGACCTTCGACGATCCGAACTGCATCGTCATCGACCCGGATTCACGACTGTCGCAGCTCGGCCTTCTGCCCGTCTCGCCCGAAGCGAACTACTTCTTCTTCGAGAGCCGCGCTTACGGCGGCGACGCCGACGCAACCCTGGTCCAACTCACGCGGCAATGGCTGCGCGAGGTCTTCGAGATCGAAAACGCGCGAGCCTACATCGCCCCGCGACCTGGACCGGTCACAGCCAAGATCGCGGTCAGCTTGGGCGTCGGAGATAATCCGGAAAAGCGCTTAGCCGGCGCATTCGAGGAAGAACTCCTGAAGATGCTTGCCGGCACGGGCAAGCGAGTATTGATAGACCAAGGGGCAGGGGAAGAAGAAACGAATCGCGTGCAACAACTCTGTGAGCGCGTGCCGGGAGTGGAATCCTGGAACGGAGCCTACGCGCCGTTCGCGCACGCGATCGCCAACGCCCAACTTTACATCGGCTATGACTCGGCCGGGCAGCACGTAGCGGCGGCCTGCGGTACACCGCTCATCTCGATCTTTGCCGGCTATACATCCGAGCGCATGTTTCAGCGCTGGCGTCCCGACGGCGCCGGCCGCATCCAAGTCATCAAAGTCTCAGCGGGAGACCCGCCCGAAGCCATCCTCGCCGAAATCCGTCAGAACCTCACCCTGTGATCGCTCTCACGAATCGTGGTGCCAAATGAACGGCCCATCACATTGATGCCAGGCGTGACATTGCCCTTCACCTGCACACGAGCCCCTTTGGTGGGCACGCCGCGGCTCGACAGGACATAGATCTTGCCGGACTCATCTTCAACTTCGTAAACACCCGCGACGAAAGCGCCAATCGAGTTGGTAACTCGGCCCTCTACCGTCACGTTGCGATTCTGATACCGCGCTGGATCGGCCAAAATCCGCCCAATGCGCGTCGACCCGCAGCCTGTAAGCAACAGTGCCGCCGGTATGAGCAGGAGTGAGATGCGTTTCGTCATCGTCGAATGAGACGCGCGTCCCTGATTTTGGTTTACAAACTGTGATGGGCGCCGCTTTCCTGCGCAGTCTTTGAGATCGCGCCGATGATGCGGCGATACGGCGCCGCGCCCAAATCCGGGATCGCGACCCACTGTCCGTCACGCCAGGTCGAATAGAACCAGCGAGCCAGCATCGCCAAATGCTCCTGCCTCTCGCGATGCGCGGCCTTCACGGGCTGGAGTTGCGACACGATGTCCTTCACCCGCCGGTCCATCGACGCTGTCTGGTCTGCTAGCGCAAGAGAGAAGGGAATTGGGCTCTGCCACACACTCTCGATCACAAACCACATCAGCACGACATGCGCCTCCAGCGAAGGTGTAATCGCGACGCCGTGCAGGTTCTCCACATCGGCCACCAACTCATCTCGCATCTTCAGCACCTGCTGAATGCGAGCAATCCGCTTATGCTCCCGAGCCGCCGCCTCGTACTCCAACTCCGCGCTCAAACGATCCCGAGCCGCCTCCGCAGTCATCAATAACTGCCGCCCGCCGGTCAGCAGAAAATCGGTCACCCGCTGAGCCTCGCTCGCGTACTCCTCCGGCCCCACCACTTGCTGGCAAGGACGCAGGCACATGCTCATCTCCCCATACATGCACCCGGGATGATCCGACGCCGGCGCCAGGTCTTCCTGACACCGCCGCAGTTGAAACAGGTCCAGGAACTGATGCTCGAACTCTTCCGCCGAAGCTTTGGTTCGAAACGGCCCGTAAAACCTTCCCGTCGACCCCGCCAGCTTCGTTGTCACATGCGTGCGTGGGAACTCATTCCCCAGCACCAGCTTCACGTAGGAAGGAAACCGCAGTCGGAGGATTGCCGGATATTCCTCGGGCGCATATCGCCGCGCCACATCCCACAACGCAAGCGAACTCTCCAGGCGCGATGCCACCGGCCAATACTCCACTCGCTCGGCAACCGTACGTAAGCTCAGCACCCGCGATGGCTGAGCGGTCACGCGAAGCATGCGCTTCAGCCTTCGCCGCAACAGGCCCGTGCGCGCGATGAAAGGCGAACCTTCACGAGGGTGTATCACGAAGACTGCCGCCGACTGTGGAGTCTCCTCCAGGTCGGCATCGAGCGTATTGCCGAGCGTGAGCACACGAGGCTCGCCTGCGAAGTTCACGCGATTGTCCGAAACAGCGCCTGATATTGCTCCACCGTCAACGGCGGCACAGCGCCCACGCCGAGATTCTCTTCGACATGCGCCCTTCGGCCCATTCCCACCAGCGACGTGGTGATTCCCGGCGCCGAGCGCGAGAACTGAATCGCGCGCTGCGCATCGCCGGCGAGCCCCGGCAGTGCCGTATCCATCTCCGGCGGAAGATCCCGAGCCAGCTTCGCCTGCAGAATGCTCGCGCTCGCTACCGCGGTGATGCCCAACTCGCGAGCCGCATCCAGCACAGAGCACGATGCGCCATTCAGCGTCTCGTGCCTGGAAGAATACGCCTCCGGCATCGCCAGGTTGTAAGGGAGTTGAATGAAGCGGAAGTGATGATCGGCGCCCGCTATCTCACGAGCGACCGACTCCATCCTCGGAAGCGACAGCGCGTGCGGCTTTCGAAAGCCTTCCCACGTTGCGGCTCCGTAGGACTGAATCTTGCCCGCGGCGACGGCCTGCTCCAGAAACCCGAAGGCGTGCCGCAGTCGTGAATAGAATTCGTCGGGCGTCACGAATCCGAACTGTGTCTCCGGGTTGTGCAGGTAAAACACGTCGATCGTTTCCAGCCCAAGGTTGTGCCGCGACCGTTCAAGCTGATCCTCCAGGAACGACGGCGCCATCGAATGCATGCCGCCCACCACATCTTCCGGACGCAATACTTCGGGTACGGCGTTCCGCACCAGGTACCCTGCCTTCGTGCACACGGTGAATTCGTCACGGTCGAGCTGCTTGGGAGCCTGAATCAACCGGATGATCGCCTGCCCGATTGCACGCTCGGACCTTTGATTCCGGTAATTGAGCGATGTATCAATCACATTGATGCCGCCAGTTAGCGCCGCCATCACGGCATCGATGTACGACTCATCCGCCTCTGCCGATTTCTCGCCCAGGTAGGTTCCCAACCCCAGCGACGACACAGTCCACCGTTGCGGCGTCTCGCGAAAAAAGCCGGTCTTCTTTCGACCTCCATGACGACTCGCGAAGTGTGCTGTGGCTTCCGGCGTAGCTCGTCCTAGCAACATGATCGAATTGTACCGTTCAGCTCAAAAGGGGGCTTGACAAGCAATACCATCTCCTTAAAATGGTCATGTTCGCTTATGGAACGTCTTTGCGACCACAAGAAAACAGAAATGTTAGCTCGCCGCGACGGTGTCGACTACGTCCGCTGTCTCGATTGCGATGAGGTGTTCGAAGCCGAGGACCTGGAAGCGCCGGTCCTGGTGTACGACGACGAGAAGTAAATCCCTCCTTCTTCACGCGCCAGCTTGTAGAAATTACCGCGCGCGTCTCCCTCGCGTAAGGCCCGATAGGCGTAGTGTGTCTGGAAACACGCGTGCATATCAAATGGCCAGCGTATGACACGAACCGTAGTTGGTCTATTCCGAGATAGTGATGAAGCGCAAGCCGCCCTGCAGGACTTGGAATCTGCCGGCTTTACCCGCGAGCACCTGAACCTGGTTGCTTATGACGGTTCAGGTCAATACACGGACTTGGTGAAACAGGGGAGCGAACTCGGCTCGAACACAACCAAGGGCGCCGCTGCCGGAGGCGTGGCCGGACTGCTGATCGGCTTGGCTGCGGTAGCGATCCCGGGCGTTGGACCGATCGTCGCCGCCGGCCCAATCGCCGCGGCCTTAGCAGGCGCCGGAGTGGGAGTCGCCACCGGGGGCATGCTCGGAGCGTTAGCCGATATGGGAGTGCCCGGCCATGAAGCCAAGTACTATCA
>DASQDN010000724.1:0-2376 GCA_035634155.1 Bryobacteraceae bacterium
TTGCCGGACCCTTTGCTTCCATGCGCCACGACCACAGCTTTCGTGCGCTCGCGTCCGGTGTAACCGAGATGAAAGACGTGTTCATGTTCAGGGCTCCTTTAGGGCTTCTGGGACGTGTTGCAGAGTACGCTGTGCTGCGGCGGCATATGCGGTCGCTACTCCGGGAGAGAAACCTGGTTATTCAGCAACGTGCAGAGGAATTGCCGTGAAGGTGGTGATTGCGGGCGGGAGCGGCCAGGTGGGGACGATACTGGCACGGCATTTGCGTTCGCGGGGCGACGAGGTCACGGTCGTTAGCCGGGGCCGGCAGGGCGCTCCGTGGGATTCGCTCGGCGACACGCTGGAGGCAAGCGATGTTTGCATCAATCTGGCTGGACGCAGTGTGAATTGTCGTTACCATGCGGAGAATCGACGGGAGATCCTTGCATCTCGGGTTCAGACGACCCTAGCTATTCACTCGACTCTCGCTCGCCTGCGGCGGCCGCCACGGCTCTGGGTGAATGCGAGTACCGCCACCATCTACCGGCATGCGCTGGATCGTCCTATGGACGAAATGAGCGGCGAACTTGGCGGGAACGAGGTCGGTGCTCCTTACACCTGGAAGTTCTCCGTCGATGTTGCCAAAGCATGGGAGCGCGCGTTCTTTGGAACCAAGACGCGAGGGACACGACAGGTGGCGATTCGTAGCGCTATGACCTTCAGTCCGGACCGTGGCGGCGTATTCGATGTACTTCTTCAGCTTGTGCGATTCGGATTGGGAGGCACACAAGGCACGGGGACGCAGTTCGTTTCCTGGATTCACGAGACGGATTTTTGTCGCGCTGTCGATCTGATCGTTCAACGTGAGGATTTGAGCGGCGCGATCAATCTCGCCTCACCGAACCCGCTTTCGAACCGGGAGTTCATGCGCGAATTGCGCGAAGCTTGGGGCACTCGCGTGGGCATACCTGTGCCCACTCCTTTGCTCGAGATGGGAGCCTTGCTACGGAGGACGGAATCGGAACTGGTTTTGAAGAGCCGGCGTGTAGTCCCGCGCGTGCTTTTAGATGCCGGGTTCGAATTTACGTACCCCGAATGGACTGCGGCGGCGCGGGACCTGGTGGCGCGGTGGCGCGCTATGCGGCGGCGGTAGCCTTCGCTAGCACGTACGGGCCTTCGGGCATCAATGCGATCGTCGCGCCCGGCGCCAAGCCTTGCGTCAATGCACCGATTGCATCTTCGGGCTTCGCGAACACAGCTCCCCACAGGGTTTTGTGGTATTCCACAGGCAGGCCCGGCGTGTAGAACAGAATGTCGGCTTTGCGCGTAACAAGCGCCAGCTTTTCGAGCTGCCACTGGTCCACCACTACCTCAGCTTCCTTGATCAGGTCGAGGAAGCTTGCTCCCGAGTCGGTCTTCTTCAGCATTTCGCAGAACTCGGCCGCACCGGGACCCTCCTGGCATTCGGCGACCAACAGAATCTTGCCGCCCTGCTTGACGATGTGCTGCGCCGCGGTGATTCCTTTGATGGCTTGATAGAAGGTGAGATCGAGCGGGTAGCCGGCGCAACTGGTGATGACGGCGTCGACAGGAGCGGGGAGCTGCTCGAGCATGACTTTGGAAACAAACTGCATGCCTGCGCGGTGCGCTTCCACGGGCTCGCCTGCAAATACCGCCGCTACTTTGCGATCGCGTGTGAGCGCCACATCGACCATGAAGTGGTGGCCGGCCATGGCTGCGATTTCAAGCAGCTCGCGATGCAGAGGATTGCCTTCTATGGAGCCTTCCACTGCCTTGGGATCGCGCATGAACTTGGGGCTGTGCAGGACTTTGATGGTTTCCTGCGCTGCGAGACCGGGCGCGACTAGCTTTCGCGCGCCCGAGAAGCCGGCCATGAGATGCGGCTCGATGAAGCCGAGGGTGATGTGCAGGTCGGCGGCGACGAAGTCTTCAGCAACGTATACCGGCGTGCCGGACTTGGTATGACCGAGGAAGCGATGCTCAGCCAGTTCGCGCGCATTGTGATTGACGATGCGGTACGTGGACGCGATTTCAGGTGACAGGATTTCGTCGAGCTCGGCCGGTGTTGCGAGGCGATGAAGGCCGGTGGCGATAAGGATAGTGACGTTCTCGCGAGGAATGCCGGCCGCGTGGAGGCGCTTGAGGAGCGGCGGAAGGACCAGCTTGTTCGGCGCCGGGCGCGTGATGTCGCACACCGAAATCGCTGCTGTCTTCTTGCCTGACGCGAGTTCGGTGATGGACGGTCCGGCGGTGGGGGCGTCCAGCGCCGACTCGACCGCGGCGAGCTGGTCGTCGAGCGCGGAGGCCGATCGCGCCTCCAGGATCTTGTAGTCAAAGCCGGCAGGAAGATCAAGGGGCAGACCGTTTTTTCCGAAG
>DASQDN010000725.1:0-13394 GCA_035634155.1 Bryobacteraceae bacterium
TGGCCCGCCGCCCGAAATCGAGTCGCATCCTTCGGGCGACACCGTCGAGCGACCCTTTGAACAAGGCGGCGGTGTGTCGAAAACATATCCTTACGAGATCTGGCGCTACACCAGCCTACCTACCTTCGGCGACGACGTGCACATCACATTCGTTGATCAAAGCGGAAAAGGCGACTACAAAATGGTAAGCATCCACGGCGCTGCCGCGCGGAAGGAGTTGCAGGCTCGTCCCGGCACGTGGCCGCCAAAGTAGTTGTTAGAAATCTCCTGAGCCATCGACTACCTTTCCGTGAGCAGTCGTGACACGCTGTACGCCGAGGCAGTCGCCGAATACGGACCGGCGTTGTCACGTCTGGCACGCGCCTATGAAGCCGATGCCGAGAAGCGACAGGATCTGCTGCAAGACATTCACCTGCAGCTTTGGCGGAGCCTGGATTCCTTCGACGGCCGCTGTTCCCTGCGCACCTGGATCTATCGGATCGCGCACCACACCGCCACATCGCATGTCATCCGCGAGCGACGTACATACGCTTCGCTCGTCAGCCTGGAAGCCATAGACAATCCGCCGGAGCAACCCTCCGCTGACGACACGATCCACAGGCAAGACGCCTTGGAGCGGCTCTCGGCCATCATTCAACAACTCAAACCGCTCGACCGCCAGGTGATCGTGTCGTACTTGGAAGGACTCGATGCCGCCGCGACTGCGGAAATCACCGGGCTCTCGCCCGCCAACGTCGCGATGAAGATTCATCGCATCAAGAACATGCTCGCGCGCCGATTTCGAGCGCAGGGAGGGAGCCGCCATGCCGGATGATCCGCTGCAAACGTGGCAATCTCAACCAACGGAGAAACCGAAAATGAGTACGCAGCAGATGCATGCCTGGGCCGAGCGCCTCGCCGCCAGGCGCCGCGACGAGCGCAACAAACAGGTGTTCGCCACTGTCTTTCTGATCGCATTCGCGATCGCGTGGTGGTCTCGATACGGCGGCCTCTACGAGGCCATCGCGCTGACCCTGGCGGTGATCTGGTTCGCCGCGGGTCAAGCAAAGCAGGGATTCACCCGAGGAACAACTGCGCCGCCCGCCGACGCCGGCCACCGGGTCACGATCTCCTTTCTGCGCGAGCAACTGCAGCGAAAGCAGGAGCAACTACGGCCGATGTGGCTCGGGCCCGTGGCGCTGGTGATCGCCGTCATCATTTCGCCCGTCGTCCAGGCGATTGCAAGAGATCCCGTCATGCTCCGCAACGCCGCGCCTTTCTTCGGACTGCTCGCCGTCTGGCTTTTGCTCCTCATCATCCAGCAAAGCAAAAAACACCGCGAACTACGGAAGGAACTGGCCGATTTATCCGCGCTGGAGCGGCAATGACAAACTTTGCATTAAACTGTAAGTACGCGCTTCTCGCGTATGGAGAACACGCCGCCCGACGAAACCCCGGTGCAGGTCCCGAGCCGGTCGCCACTTCTCATGCTGGCGAGCTGGATACGCGACCTCCTTGTCTCCGTTTTCCTGGCAATCCTCGTCATTCTTTTCCTCTACCAGCCCGTAAAGGTGGAGGGCACCAGCATGATGCCCGCGCTCGAAAACCAGGAGCGCATCTTCATCAACAAGTTCGTCTACAAGTTCGGAATCACCGACATCGCACGCGGTGACATGGTCGTATTCTGGTTCCCAATGGACCCGACCAAATCCTACATCAAGCGCGTGATCGGCGTGCCGGGCGACACCGTGGAAATCGACAACGGTACTGTCATCGTTAACGGGAAACGGCTCGCGGAAGACTACGTCCTAAGCGCCTACCGCGACCGTCAGCCGATGGCGCCTTTCAAAGTCCAGCAGGACGAGTACTTCGTAATGGGCGACCATCGAAGCTCCTCGAACGACAGCCGATCCTGGGGTCCGGTGCCGAAGAAGTACATCTACGGCAAAGCCGTATTCGTCTACTGGCCGCTTGAGAAGATGGGCGTGGTTCGCTAGCTCTCGCTAACCACCGCAACGGGCAAGGTGATCAGCCTGTTCGTGTTACGTAAATCTGTGTAACACCTTCAACCCCGATCCACAATCCGCATCTACTCTCGGGCAAAGGCTTGGCGAGCATCCTGGCGCGACCATGAAGGTTCAGCCACCGGTCGCAATCGGACAGGTGACGCCAATACTGTGGAACCCCTGCAGCATCGCAGACTAGCGTCGCTGCAGAAACCACATCACCAGCGTCAAAAGAACGCTCAGCACTATGCTGGTCACGATCGGGAAGTGGAACGTGTAGTTTTGCTTTCGCACCACGATGTCGCCTGGAAGTCGCCCTAGCGGCGTGAACTTGCCCACGAACGTAATCAATAGGCCTGCGGCCAGCATCACGATGCCAAGAACGATAAGAGTGCGTCCGAGTCCGCCCATACTTCTATCTTGGTGGACTCGGACGCATCGGACTGGTTACACCGAGAAAACGCGGCCGCGATGCTGGCCAATCAGGATCTGCACTAGCCGATGAGCGATCAGCTCATGCAGCGTCAGTAGTTCCTTCGTCGCCGCAACGATGGCATTCACGTCCTTCGAATCGACCGCCTCACCGCCCGCCTTCAGCGCATCCGTCGCTTCCTTGATGATCGAATCTTCCAGGACCTCGCCCGCCATCTCCCACAGCGTGATAAACCGATCCACGGCAGTGGGGAAGCTGACCTCGAATACGCCCCAGTTGCTGGTCGTCCTTGGCGGCTTGTAATCAAGGTTGAAGGGCCCGTTGTAACCGTGGCTGCGCAGCAGGACAAGCACATTCAGCCAGTCCAGCGGATTCACCAGCCCAACAGCGATATCCACGTCGTGCTTCAATCGATACCCGTCGTTGATATCGAAATGCCACAGCTTGCCCGCCAGCAGCGCGCGCGCCAATGCCGCCCGAGGCGCGGCGCCCCACATCAACTCATGCAGATACTCGGGATTCAACCCCACCATCTCCGGATGCGTGAGTACGCCCGAGCCGATCCACGCAAGCATCGCATCGCTGGTCGGCAGCAGGATCTCAGCCTGCGGCTCAAACGGCTTGGCTTCCATGCAATGCTTCAGAGTCGGCCGACCCTTCTGCTTTGCGATCTCGATGTCCGCCTCGCAAGCGGCATTGATACCCTCCGCGAACCACCTCAGCGTCTCGGTCTCTTCCACGGCGCCTTGCACGAAGTAGCCGAGCGATCCAGGCCAATAAACCGCGAACTGCGCCTCCAGCTCATGCCCTATCTTCACCGTGTTGCGCAGCCGGTGCGACGCATACTCACGGACCTGAGGAGATTCGGCTGCGGCGCTGGCCGCGAACACGGCATGGTGGAACGTCTCGGTCGTCACCATCGAACACTTCAATCCGTTCGTCTTCAGCGCCGACTTGATGCGATCGACAATCGCATCCTGGCGCTCGGTGAAAAGATCGTCAGACGGAATCACATCCGTGTCGTGAGTGCACCAGTGACCGATGCCGATCTCGGCATAATGCTGAATCACTTCCTCAAACGTAACCGGCTTGCGAGTGGCCGCATGGAACAACGCATGACCTTCATACGCAGCCGCCCACTGCGGTCCGGTGATGAAGAACTTCCGACGCGTTTCGGGCGAGTACGCGCCGCCGCAGGCAGTCATTAAGCGCTGAACTAGCGCCTGCTGCTGATTGGCAGGAACAGGGTTCATGTTGGGTTTCGGTTTCTCCGCGCTTATGATATCGCGAGGCGTAGCGGCGACTACGAAACACCCTTAGCCGAAAGTTTGGCGAGCGCTGCTGCCAGTCGGTCCGGCTCTCCCACGAAGTCAGCCGAAAGCTTCCCTAAGCCGCGAAGTTCCGCGAAGATCCCGTGAGCACGTTCATAAAGGTCTCGTGCCAACGGCGCCCGGCGGGTCTGCAGATACACATCGGCGAGCGCCGCTGACGCCTCGGCCACCTCTGCGCGCGCCCCCAAATTGTCAGGGTCCTTCGCCGCCAGTTGCTCCCGCGCCTGCAGCGACTCGCGCATCAGACGAACGGCATCTTCCGTCTTTCCGGTCTTCGCGAGCAGCGCGCCCAGGCGCAACCGCGTGGTCGCAAGCAGGCTCGCCGAACGCACGTCCTTCGGATTCGACCGCACCAACTCCTCGCGCAGCTTCAAAGCTTCGCGATAACACTCGAACGCCTTCGCGGGGTCGCCGCGCGCGACCTGCGTGAAACCCATGTCGTTCCACGTAAACGAAAGGTTCACGCGCGAGGTAACACTCACCGGATCCCGCTGCACTTCCTGTTGTTCAATCGCGAGCGCCTTAAGAAAATTCGGAATCGCTTCCTCGTACCGGCGAGTACGATGCAACGTGCGGCCCAGTCGTTTATATGCGAGCGCCAACGCGAGCCGAAGGTTGGAATCGACAGGACCGGAAGCGTGCAGGTCCTCCACCATCCCGAGCGCTTGTCGCCGAACCCCGAGCGACTCCTCATATCGACCAAGTAAATCCAGACGCCCGGCGATGCTCTGCAGATTCGCTGCCAGCGTACGACGCGCCGAGCGATCTGCCGGGTGATTCTTCACCCACTCTTCACGCATCGCGCGCATCCGCAACTCCAGCTCAAGCGAGCCCTGATGATCGCTCAACATGGCGGACTTCACGTCGCTCATCTTCGAATACGCCCGCATCTGGTCGGCCACAACTTGCGCGTCTCCCGGACGCGTCTTGCCGATCTTGTCGAAGATGGCTATAGCCTTGCCGTATGCGTCCAGAGCAGCGCTGGTGTTGCCCAGATTAGACACGGTCGGCCCGCCTTCCACATCGCCAAGCCGCTCATATGCGACACCCAGCTCGCGCTGGAGAGCGATATCGTTCACCTCGTCCTTGGCAAGCTGGTCCAGATACTTCAACACGCGTCGCGCCATGATCTCGCGAGCCGTCGTCGAACCTGGCAGCCGTTCGAGCTCAGTGTCGAGCTCACCCAAAAACGAATTGGCCAGCTCGCGAATGTCGCTGAATCGCTTACGAGCTTCCTGTTCTTTCGAAATCGCTACACCGCGCTGCCACGCCGCCGCCAGCCCGCCGACGAACAAGCCGATCGCCGCAAGCGATGCCGCCAACACCAGCGTTCGATTCCTCTGGAAAAACTTAGAAGCGCGATACGCCACAGTGTCGCCGCGCGCGAGCACCGGCCGGCCATCCATGTGACGGCGCAGGTCTTCCGCAAATTGCTGCGCCGACCCGTACCGCCGGTCCGGACTCTTGTGCATCGCCTTGTTGATGATCGTGTCAAGATCGCCAACCAGCTCACGAGCAATCTCGCGCGGCGCAACCGAGCTTGCCTTCGCAGGGTCTTGCTCCGTAATAATCCGGCTCATCTCCGCATGCGGCATTCCCGTCAGATGGAAAGGCCGGCGCTCGGTCAACATCTCGTAAAGCAGCACGCCCAGTGAATAAATATCCGCGGCGGTTGTGATCGACTCGCCGCGAATCTGTTCCGGGCTCGCATAATCCGGCGTAAACAGACGATCGGCCGCCACCGTCGGGTCGGGATTGTTCGTCGACGAATCCCGATCGAGCAGCTTCGCAATGCCGAAGTCCAACAGCTTAGGTACGCCGTCACGCGTCACCAGGATGTTCTTCGCCTTCAAATCGCGATGCACCACCAGATTGCGATGCGAATACTCCACCGCGCCGCAAAGCTGGACAAACAGGTTCAGTCGCTCGCGAACATTCAGCTTGTGTTCCTGGCAGTAGGTCTGGATGGGAGTGCCCTGCAGGTACTCCATCACGAAGTACGGCAAGCCGTCGTCCGTCACACCGCCGTCGATCAGCTTGCAGATATTCGGATGGTCGAGGCGAGCCAAAATGCGGCGCTCGGCACGGAAACGGCGTAGGATGGCGTTGGTATCCATCCCGCGCTTCACCAGCTTGATTGCGATCTGCTGTTGGAAGTCGCCGTCGTCGCGAACGCCTCGATACACGGCGCCCATACCGCCTTCGCCCAACAGCTCAACGATGCGATACGGCCCGATGCGCTCGCCGATTAGCCCGCTCAGCCAATCATCGGCCTGCGCCAGCGCCGGTGTCTCGATGAAGTCAACGGTGTCCTCGCTCGCTTCGAGCAAAGCGTCCACCTCAGCGCGAAGCTCCGGGTCTCCGGCACAGGCTTCATCCAGGTATGCAATGCGTTTGGAGGCGGGCAAGTCCAAGGCATCGCCAAGGACTTGCTTGATATGACGCCAGCGCTCCTGGTCCAATCGCGGTTCCGCCTAGTTCAGGCTCTGCCCATCGGCGTCGATCACTCGAACTTCACCGATGTTCAGCTCACGAACGCCAGCCTCGATCTTCTTCCGATCGCCCACGATCACCCACACCAACTTATTGGGATCGATCACGGTCTTGGCTGCGTCGCTGATATCCGCGATCCGGAGCGCCTCCACACGGGACGGATAAACGTCATAGTAGTCGTCAGGAAACCCGAGCACCATCGCATCCTTGATATAGCCGCTAACCGCATTCAGCGTCTCACGCGCGCCCGCCATCCGCAGCACCTGTTGAGTCTTGAACTTCAGCAACTCCTCGTCGGTGACCGGACGCTCACCTAGAATCCCGGCGATCTCCCTGCGGAACTCCACCAGCGACTCCTTGGTTTTATCCGTCTGCACCGACGCCGCCGCGATATACGGCCGCTGCGCTCGCGTCTTGGGCACCATCGACCCCGCGCCATACGACCAGTGCTTGTCTTCACGAAGATTCATGTTCAAGCGTGACCCGAAAGCTCCGCCAAACATGTTGTTCATGGTCTCCAACCCGGCTTCCTGCGTCGGACTCGCCTTCGGTGCAATAGTTCCTGTGATGATGAACGACTGGGGCGAATCAGGCTTGTCGATCAGATACACCGCGGGCTTGGCGGGAGGTTGAACACTAGCGATCTGCAGCGCCGGAGCAGCTGCTCCGGTCCATTTGCCGAGCAGCGCTTCCAGCTTCGGTTTGATCTCCGCCATCGTCGTGTCGCCCGCGATGATCAACGTGGCGTTCGATGGCTTCAGCCACGTGCGATAGTAACGCTGTACGTCGTCGCGCGTCAGTTGCTTGACGCTGGTCGCAGTTCCGGTGCCCGACAGCGATGTCGCATACGGATGACCTTGACCGTACAGCAGCGGCGGCAACACACGAAACGCAATCGCATTGGGCTGAGTCTTTTCCTGCTCGATTGCGGCAAGCTGGAGTTGCTGTTCCCGCTGAAAATCCTTTTCAGGGAAAGCTGGATTCAGCAGAACATCGGCGAACAACTCGAGGCTCGGATCGAGCTTCTGTTTCAGCGCCGACAAATACAAGTCAACAGTATTCAGGTCGGCCCCAGCCCCCAACTGCGCGCCTAGCATCTGCTGCTCTTCAGCGATCTGTTGTGTGTTCCGCTTCTGCGTACCGCTCGTCAGCAGTCGAGACATCAACCGCGCCGCGCCCGGGCGACCCTTCTCATCCGCCGCGAATCCCGCGTTGAAAGATAGGTTAAACTGCACCAGCGGCAACTGATGGCGCTCATGCAACACCAGGGTTAGGCCGTTGGACAGCTTGTCACGCGTCAACTTCGGCAGCATCGGCGGGCCGGCCTTCGAGATCTCCGGAAGTTTCGTGCGATCCACGCCGGGGCCCCCCGGCTGCAGCTTCGGAAATGGAGACACCGTCATCACCGCAACGCCGTCCGACAGCCATTCCACCGCAGCGTTCTTCAAATCGGCGGGCGTGGCCGTCTCCATCCGTTTCATCGAGATCTTCCACGCATCCGGCGAACCAAGAAATACTTCCGACTGCGCCAGCAGGTCCGACTTGCCGCCGAAGCCGCCTACGCGCTCCAAACCTCGTATCCGATTCGCCAGCGAAGCCGTGCGAGCCCGATCCACTTCAGCAGCCGTCGGTCCTTCTTTCAGATACCGGGCTATCTCCTCATCAAAGACTTTCTCCACTTCCTCAAGCGTATGGCCGGGAGCCACGGTAGCGTACATATACACCTGGCTGGCAATCTCGCGTGTATCGACTCCCGCAAACACATCGGTAGCCAAACGTGTCTCATCCACCAGCCGCTTGTACAGCCGGGAAGCGCGGCCCTGCGCAAGGATATCGGTGGAAAGGTCAAGATAATCGACTGCGGCGCTTCCGAACTGCGGAACATTCCAGATCTTGTACAAGCGCGGCTGCGCCACCCGGTCCTCAAAACTAAACCGGCGCGTGCCCGTCATCTTTGCCACCGACAACATCGGACGAACGATCGGCTGGCCCGGCGCAATCTGCCCGAAGTACTTGTTGATCTTTTCCTTCGCTTGCGCCACCGTAATGTCACCCGCGATGGTGATGACAGCGTTGTTCGGCCCGTAGTATGCCTTAAACCACTTCTGCACGTCCTCCAGCGACGCCGCATCCAGGTCCGCAAGCGACCCGATCACCGAATGGGAGTACGGATGACCCGCAGGAAACGTAAGCGCCGGAGCCGACAAGTCAACAATCGCGTACGGCTGATTCTCATACTGCCGCAATTCGTTCTGCACCACGCCCCGCTGCAGATCCAGCACTTCCTTGTTGATCGCATTGTAGAAGTGCCCCATGCGGTCTGACTCAATAAAGAGGATGCGATCGAGCGTGGTCACCGGCACGGTCTCAAAGTAGTTGGTCCGATCCTCGCTTGTCGTCCCGTTCAGGTTCGTAGCGCCGAGCTGCTCCACGTGGTCGATAAACCGGCCCTTGACGTTCTCGCTACCGCCGAACATCAGATGCTCAAACAGATGGGCGAATCCGGTCTTTCCCGCGACTTCATTTTTCGAGCCGACGTGATACCAGACATTCACCGCAACAACAGGGGCCTTGTGGTCTTCGTGGACGATAACGGTCAATCCGTTACTAAGTTTGAACTTTTCAAACGGTACATCCACGGCTTGCGCGAACGCCGCAGGCGATATCAGCGCCGCAGCCAGAATAGTGGCAAGAAATCGCACAGGTAAACTCCTTGGGTCCCCAACTTAAATTTTCGAAGTGATAGTAGCACAGCAGAGCGGCATCAGGAGGAGGCGATGCGCTCCACCGCCGAAGCGACATAGTCCGGCTCCAACTGCCCGAGTGCGCGGTCCAGATACTCGGTGGTCTCTACACGCGGGCCGCTCACACACATCTCCCACACGTCCTCCGCCGTAGAACCCAGGAACTGGACGCGCCATTTCCCCGGGCGAGCGCCGATCCCGCGCTTCACCGCCGCGTCCAAACGCGCCTGCGTCATTTTCCCGATGCCGTTTACCTGGAAGTTCGTTGTTGCTGCCACGGTGTCAACCCTGCGCTCTCATCAATAGCGTAATGGGTATCCACTTTGACGTTGGTGAACCGCTGTCGCGTTCCGCTCGGCCACATAACTTCTACTGTCGCCAGCACCGGGTCTTTCCCCACACCGAAGGTCAGCGCCAGGTCGCTCTGCGAACAGTAACTTGACCCGCTGTGCACCGTCTGCCATTGCTTGCCCGATGCGCTTTCCACCCGCACCACCGCTCCAAGCGCGCTCCGATTCGACTTCACGCCCTTCAACACAAACCGGGCCCAGTGGTTGCCATTACCCCCGTCATTGCGGAACAACTTCGCCGGGCCATGATTCGACGTGACCAGCACATCCAGATCGCCGTCATTGTCGAAATCCGCATAAGCGGCTCCCCGTGCCACCAGCGGACGGAAAAGATCGGGACCGACGCTCGCAGACGCGTTCACAAATCCACCCTTGCCGTTGTTGCGGAACAACAGCGCCGGTTGCTTGTAGGCGATCTTCGGCTGCACCCGACCAATCTCTTCATCAATGTGGCCATTGGCGGCGAACAGGTCAGGATAGCCATCGAGATCGAAATCGAAGAAGAACACGCCAAACGCCAGCGAAAGCAGGCTCGCGCGTCCAATCGGCGACCGCGGCGCTTCGTCGACGAACAACCCGCTGCCCTCGTTGTGATACAACCCGAGCATCTGGTTCGAAAAGTTCCCCACCAGCAGATGCGCGCGACCCGAACGGTCATAATCGCCGAAGTCGACACCCATTGCCCCCCGAGCCACTCCGTCTTCGCCAAAAGCCACTCCCGCCGCGACTGCTTCCTCGACGAATGTGCCATTGCCTTTGTTGCGATACAGCTTGTTCGGCTGCGTGTCGTTAGCCACGAACAGGTCCGGCCAACCATCCGCGTTGTAATCGATCGCCGCCACCCCCAGCGACTTGCTGTTGGGATCGCCAACGCCGGCCTTCATCGTCACATCTTCAAACCGCCCGCCGCCCGCATTGCGGAAAAGCTTCGACGATGTGCCCTTATACGACTCCGGCGTGCAATAAGACTTGGTAGCGCCGTCCATCGAGCACCACAAATCCCCCTTCATCGTCCACTGCACATAGTTGGCGACGAACAGATCAGCACGTCCATCCTTGTCGTAATCAAGCCACGCCGCGCTCGGACCGAAATTCGCGTTCTGAATACCCGAGGCCTTCGTCACGTCGCGAAACTTGCCGCCGCCCTCGTTGTGAAACAGCCGGTCGCCTTCCAGAGCCGTGATGTAAACATCGCTCCGGCCATCGTTGTCGTAATCGGCCACCGCGACACCCAACGCGTACATCTCCACGTCAAAACCGCTGCCTGCCGTGATGTTGCTGAACGTGCCGTTGCGATTGTTCTTATACAGCGCGGAAACCGAGCGCCGTCCGCGAGCCGCCCAATCCTTGCTGTTAAGCAGCAGAATGTCCTGCCAGCCATCCCCGTCCGCATCCAGAAACGCCGCGCCCGACCCCATCGTCTCGGGCAGATACTTCTTGCCCGCGCGACCGCTGTTGTGCGTAAACTGAATCCCCGCGGCCGTGGTCACGTCCGTAAACTTCACCGCCGCCTCACCGGCCATCGCACTCGCAACAATCAAGATCAACAGCTTCATGGAATGCTCACACTCTCGTGATCGTGAATCGTCTGGCGCTCATTGTTATCCTCCGCGCTCAACATCCGCTGCTTGGCCGTAATCGACTGCGCCGACTCGTCAGCCTTGAACCGCCGAAACAACTTCTCCTCCCGAGCCGCATTCGCCGCATCGCCCAAACCGCGATAACAAAGCATCAACGTATAGTGCGCCTGCACATCTTCCGGATCCACCTGCAGCGTCGCCTGCAGCGCCTCCACGGCTTGCTTGTAATCGCGCTTCAAAAACAAAATCCGCCCCAGCTGATTCAGCGCCACCCGATCCCGCGGATACTTTGCGATCACCGTCCGCAACGACTGCAACGCGCCGTCATAATCGCCATCCGCCTTCTGCACCATAGCCTTGAAGAAGTGAATGCGCCCGAGGCTCGAATCGATCTTCAGCGCCCGCTCCAGAAACGGCTTAGCCCGATCCGTCTCACCTTCCTGAATCAATGCCCGAGCCACATTCAGCCATCCGTCCGCATATCCCGGCTCAGCCTCTGTAACTCGCGTGAAGGCGTACTCGGCCGCCTTCAAGTCGCCCTGCAGCAGCATGCCGATACCCCAATCATTCCACCGCTCGCGATCCTTCTTCTCCACAAGCGGCTTCCACTCAGTGGGTCCACTGCCCACGTGAAGCATCGATGTCGCCTCTGCCAGCGTGATAATCGGCAAATCGGGAATCCGGTCCTTGATTGCCCCCGAAACATTCTTCGGAATATTGGCGGGAGCAAACGAGTACGTGCGGCTATCATGATTCACGCTCACCAGCGAAGGATCGCCCTCCACCGGCTTCCCCGCATACGAGAACTGCGTGTAATAGTGCGAGAACTTGCGATAATTCAGCTTCGCCTGCAGCTTGATCGGCCCTTTGGCATCCTTGGGAATCTTCACCCGATAATGCGCGACATCCGCCGCGCCCGGTGGAATCAGCCGCACGTACAGCACGCTGCGAGTAAGAAACGCGTTCCGCTTATTGATTGGGTTGCCCTCACCATCAAGTTGATATGAGCGGTAGAAGTGCGCCCCCGGCTCCACCGGACCTTTGCCCTCATCTTCAACACGTCCACTCCAAAACACCCGCTTGCCATTGGCGTCCGTGCCGATTAACTCCAGCCAGATATCGAACGAATCCACCGTGCCCGCCGGGAAGAAGTGGCCGATCTTGCGCGTGCGCACCACCACATCCACCTTCACCGTCGACCCCGGCTCCACCTTCGTGCCCGCGCGATCAAGCGGCGCCGCGATCTTGCCAACGTCGCGCAGAAACACCGCGCCGCCCTGGTCCGACTCCTCACCCACGGCGAACGTCGAAGCCAGTTGCGGTCCATCCGATCGCCTGCGCATCTCCGGCTGGCCCGGCATCGACTCCACCGGAGACGCCGAAAAAATATCCACCGTGATGAATCCGCTAGTCAGGAAATCCTTCGTCTCCTGCAACTGCTTCTCATCCTTATTCACATAAGCCACCGCCGTATTCGCCGCGGCGAAACGATGGGAATGCACCATGCCGTCACGATTCCCAGGATCGTTCGACTTCACCATCGGCATGTGGCACTGCGAGCATGTAGACGACTTCGGCGGGTAATAAAACGACCGCGCGCCCTGTCCCGACACTCCGCTAGCCTGCCAGTTGTCGTAATCATTGAAGCCGCGAATCCATCGATATCCATTCACCGGCACATCCAGATGCACCTTGTGGCAAGTCGAGCAGTATTCTGCCGAATCCAATCGCATGAACGGCTTCATAAACGTCTTCTTATGCGGCTCGGGGTCCAGGTAGGTTAGAAACGAGTCCATCAAACGGATGTACTTGTTGCGGCTCGAAGCCAGCTCATGCAGCGGAGGATATTCAATCGTGAATCCGCCATTGCCCATCGAACTGTCCACATGCGTAATCGAGTGGCACGACACGCACCCGAGCCCGTTCTGCGCCTCTGGCGTATCGATCTGGTCGGCAATCGGCTTCTCAAAGCGGCCGTTAAAGAACACCGCATGGTCGTGGCAGCCCGCGCACCACTTGGTCGGCTGAGTGCCTTTGATGCTCTGCATATACTCGATCGACTTCCGATAAAACTGGTTGTTGAACGAGGCGAAGTGGTGCATCGAACTCTTCCACTGCTCGAAGATATCTTTGTGGCAAGTGCCGCAAAGCTCGGAATCCATGAAGAAGTCTGACGGAATCGTTCCGCCGACATTGGTAGCAGACGACGAGGGCCAGAACGGCGACTTCGGCCCACCGCCTTCCTCCTCCATCGAAACCGGCACGATCTTCGGATTCCGAATCCGGTCGCTAGGATTGGGGAACGTGCGCCGGTAAACGTAAGCGCCCGCCGGAAGAGCCACCAGCAACACGGCGCAAGCAGCCACCACGCGGCGATGGCGCGGCCACTGAAGCCAAGTCCACCGCACAGCCAGTGCAACGAAAATCAACCCGACCACCATGTGAGCCCAAAGCGCCCATCGTTGGTCGAACGTATTG
>DASQDN010000726.1:0-7816 GCA_035634155.1 Bryobacteraceae bacterium
CGCTGCGAACGCCCCACACGCGCGGCCAGTGGGGCGAGATGCAGCTGCGGCGAGCCGTAGAACTGGCCGGTATGGTCGACTACTGCGACTTTCGAGTGCAGCAGACGCTTTATGGTGAGGACTTACGGCTGCGCCCGGACATGGTGGTGATGCTGCCCAACGGGCGCCGCTTGGTCGTGGACGCCAAGGCGCCGTTAGCGGCATACCTGGATGCCATCGAAGCTGCTGACGATGCAACGCGCGCCGCGCGTATGAAGCAGCACGCCGCACAGGTACGATCCCACGTCGAGAAACTGGCCAATAAATCCTACTGGGCGCAGTTTGACAGCATGCCCGAGTTCGTCATCGCTTTCCTTCCAGGCGAGTCGTTCTTTAGCGCAGCGCTGCAGCACGATCCTTCGTTGATCGAATACGGCGCCGAACAGAAGGTGCTGCTCGCCACGCCCACCACGATCATCGCGCTGTTGAAAGCTGTCGCCTATGGATGGCGGCAGGAGCAGATCGCTCAGAACGCGGTCGAGATTAGCCGCATCGGTCGCGAGTTGTATGAGCGGCTGTCGAAGCTTGCCGAAAACTTCGCCAGCGTGGGTACGCACCTGGATCGCGCGACCAAGGCTTACAACGAGGCGGCCGGTACCTTCGAAAAGCGCGTCCTGGTATCCGCTCGCCGAATGAAGGAAAAAGGCGTAACTGTGGCCGAAGATATTCCGGAAGTTACTCACCTGGAGAGGCTAGCTAAAACTTCGTCTTTCGCCGCTGATTAGCAGATCTTCAACCCGCTGACATGTAAGCCTTTACGCTTCTGTGAAGGTTGTGTAAAAGTTTGTAACAACCTGGAACCGATAGCCTTTTCCTACATCCAAGATGGTGTAGTACGAAGGAGACGAAAAGAAATGACAGGCAAAATGAAAAACGTGGTGCTGTCGCTTGCGGGGGCGCTGTTGTTAGTTCCCTTCGCCAATGCTGCCGTCAGCACCACTCAATCGAAAGATGGTTTGACTCGCCTCGAACAGGATGTCCGGCATGAGCTGGTCATGCTGCCCTGGTTCGGAGTGTTCGACAATCTTGAGTTTCAGGTAAATGGCGACACCGTGATTTTGACCGGGCAGGTGACCCGGCCCACCCTGCAAAGGGACGCCGAGCGCGCCGTCGGCCGCATCGAAGGTGTCAGCAAAGTAGTTAACAATATCGAAGTTCTGCCGCTGTCGCCGTTCGACGATCGGATCCGTCTGGCAGCTTTCCGCCAGATCTACGGCTTCGGCCCGCTGTCCAGGTACAACTGGGGCCCAGTGCCGCCGATTCACATCATCGTCAAGAACGGCAACATCACACTCGAAGGCGTAGTCGCGAACGAGACCGACAAGAACCTGGCCAACATTCGAGCCAACGGTGTTTCCGGCGCGTTCTCGGTGAACAACGACCTCCGGGTTGAGAATCGCGGTTAACCGAAGTTTTCTTCCACCCTTGTTCCTTACGAAGCTGGCGGTCCGTTCCCTTATGGGCGGGCCGCTCTTTTTTTTAGGCCTCCCAAGTCTAAGGCTGAACGCTGGCGCGCAGCACCTCTGATCCGCCTGCAGTCTTGGAATTGGGATCCGATTCGGCCGTGACGATCACGTCAAACGTCTTCAGCGGCGTCACGCTTTTGAAGGTCGCCTTCAGGTTCTTGTTCGGCTTCAACGTGCCCTGATTCAGCGGTTCGGCGCCGCGCTCTTGGAACCAGACCACGTACGCTGTTCTCGGCGGCGTGAGGTTCTCCGGCGGGGCCAGGTGCTCCACCTCGATCTCAACTTTCGTGTTCCCGTTCTTGTCCCGTCCCACATCCACTTGCCCGCGGGCTGCCGGAACGGACTTATCTGCCGTGAGCGGATATTTCTTTGCTGTCGCCGCGCTGCTGAGTAGCAGCAGGCCGAACGCAAGCGTAGCCATGCACCGTTTCATTCGTTAACTCCCTTGAACTGCAGCAATCGGGCTGCTGTGCAAGGTTAGATGCTCACTGCTATCAAGTGTTCCGCGGCGGCGCTACGCGATGATTTCCTTGATCAGATTCCCCGCAACGTCCGTCAATCGCATGTGCCGGCCGTTGTGGAAGTAAGTGAGCCTCTCGTGATTTAAGCCCAACAAGTGCAACACGGTCGCGTGGACATCATTGATCGCCTTCTTGTCCTCCACAGCCGCATAGCCGTATTCATCGGTAGCGCCGACGACCGTGCCGCCTTTGATCCCTCCGCCCGCCAGCCACATGGAAAAGCCATACGGATTGTGATCGCGCCCCGTCATCTTCTGCGAGATCGGCATGCGTCCAAACTCGCCGTGCCAAATCACTAGCGTTGAATCGAGCATTCCCCGGCTCTTCAGATCCGTCAACAAACCGGCGATCGGCTTGTCGGTTTCCATGCAATGCTGCTCGTGATTCTCCTTGAGGTCCCAATGCGCATCCCAACTCTCGCCGAAATTGCCCCCGCCTGAGAACACCTGCACATACCGGACGCCGCGCTCCACCAGCCGCCGAGCCATCAAACACTGACGCCCCACGTAATCCGTCTCTTTCTCACCGACTCCATACAGCGCCTTCGTAGCATCGGTTTCTTTATTCACGTCCACCGCATCCACTGCACTCGACTGCATGCGAAACGCGAGCTCATAGGACTGCACCCGCGCCGACAACTCCGAATCGTCCGGGTTCTTCGCTAAGTGCTCCTCATTCAGCTTCCGCAGCAGGTCCAGCCAGCGCCGTTGACGCTCCGGCGTGATATCCTTCGGCGGCTTCAGATCGACAATCGGATCACCCATCGATCGGAACGGCGTGCCTTGAAACGCCGCGGGCATAAATCCATTGCCCCAGTTCGGAGCGCCGCCGATCGGCCCTCCGCGAAAGTCGGAGAACACCACGAACGCCGGCAGGTTCTGATTCTCCGTACCCAGGCCGTAGGTGACCCAGGAACCCACACTCGGATAGCCCGCCTGAATAAATCCTGTATTCATCTGGAACAACGCGGGACCGTGATCATTGCTGATCGAATACATCGATCGGATCAGCGCGATGTCGTCTACCTTCTTTGCCACGTGCGGGAAAAGCTCGGAAACGTCCATCCCGCATTGTCCGTGCTTTTTGAACGACCACAGCGAGGGCATCAGTCCGCCCGGGTGGCCCTGCGAAACAACGATCTGTCCTTTGCCCGTGAGCGCCTCTCCCTGACGCTCCTTCAGCAGAGGCTTAGGATCGAACGTATCCACGTGGCTGACACCGCCATAGCAGAAGATCGATATCACTGCCTTCGCCTTGCCCGGGAAGTGCGCCGGCTTCGGCGCAAGCGGAGACACAGCTTTATCCGCGCTCGCGCCTGCCAGCAGATCGGCGAAAGCGAGCGACGCGATCCCACCGCCAGTCGACTGCAGCATCTTTCTACGGGATAGGAATCGTTGGTTCATTGGATATAAACGAACTCGTTCAAGTTGAGCATGGCCTGACTGAAATCGAGCAGCGACTGCTCGCCCCCAGCGCGCAGGAAAGAAAGCGCCTCATCCATTTCCTTGCCCGACGGCTTGCGGCTGAGCGTGAGGGCAAATGCGAGTTCCACCTGACGCTTGGAGTCCGCGCCCGCCTCCTTGCGAAGGCGCTCGGAAAACTTCTGCGCCTCCATCAGGACGAACGCGTTATTCATCAGGATCAGCGCCTGGGGCGCAATCGTGCTGCGATTCCGTCGAGCGCACGAGATCACGCTATCGGGACGATCGAACACTTCCAGCATCGGCAGCGGAATCGATCTCTTCGCGAACACGTAAACGCTGCGCCGCCACGTCGACGGATCTGAGTCCGGCTTGCCGTTCCACGTGCGCCGCGAACTCGACTGAAACAACGCCGGATCGATGTACGGAAACACAGCCGGCCCGCCGACGGTGAGGTCAAGATTGCCTGCGACAAACATAATGGAGTCGCGGATCGCCTCGCCTTCCAAACGCCGTCGCGGCATTCGCCACAGATACTTGTTCTCGGCGTCGGCCTTCAGCCCCTCGGCATTGTCATCCGACACCATCTGGTATGTCTCGGAGCTGAGGATCAAGCGGTGAATCGCCTTGATACTCCACCCGCGATCCATGAACTCGGTCGCCAGCCAATCGAGCAGTTCCGGATGAGTGGGGCGCTCGCCCATCTTCCCGAAGTTGCTCGGCGTCCGCACGATCCCTTCGCCGAAGTGATGCTGCCAGATACGATTCACCATCACCCGCGCGGTCAGCGGATTCTCGGCTGAGGCGAGCCACTCGGCAAAACCGCGCCGTCGCCAACTAGTGGAAGAATCGGTCGGCGGCTCCGGGAACTTCCATTCAGACCGGCTGGCCACTGTCAGCACGCCGGGCTGCATGACGCTGCCCTTCTGCCCCGCGCTCCCGCGATGCAGAAAATGCGAGGCTGGCGCTTCGCGGCCGGGCTCCATCACCGACATCGCCGCTGCAAAGGGCTTGGGACGCGTGTCTTCCAGCGCTTTAATTTCAGCCGACAACTGCTTGTGAGTCGCCAGATCGGCCTGCGATAACGCGGCCAGCAGCACTTCCTGCTCGATCGTAAGTGTCTTTTCCACCTGCAAGGCGTTAAGCTTCTGGCCTTCGGTCCGCTGCTCGGGAGGAGTGCGCAACGCGAGTTGGATGTAGTCCGGGAGCTTTGCCTTCTTCTCCGCCATTAGGCGGTCGCGGTACGGAGCTTCCAGCGCGTTGAGCTTCTCTTTCCATGGCTTCTGCAAGTCCCTGACGCGCTTATGCTCGGCCTCATACCGCTCCATCTCTTGCGCCGAAATCAGCGGATACTCATACGGCTTCATCGGGTAGAACACCGCTTGCATCCGGTAATAATCCTTCTGAGGAATAGGGTCGAACTTGTGGTTATGGCACCGCGCGCAACCCACCGTAACACCCAGAAACGCATTCGATGTAGTCACGACCACATCATCGAGTTCATCCAGCCGTGTCTGCTCGTTCTTCAAATTATTCTCGGGCCCGAGTCGCAGGTATCCCGTGGCGATCCGAGCATCGGCGGAATCGGGATACAACTCGTCGCCCGCAATCTGCTCGCGCACGAACCGGTCATACGGCTTATCTTCGTTGAACGCGCGGATCACGTAGTCGCGATAACGCCAGGCCTGAGGCCGGTCGCGATCGAACTCGAAGCCGCCTGAATCCGCATAGCGCACCAAATCGAGCCAGTGCCGCGCCCACCGTTCGCCGTAGTGCGGTGAGGCGAGCAGGCTCTCTACCACCTTGGAAAACGCATCGGGCGAAGAGTCCGCCTCAAACGCTTCCACCTGTGCAGGAGTCGGCGGCAAGCCAGTCATGTCGAGATACGCACGGCGAATCAGGGTGCGCCGGTCCGCTTTCGGCGAAGGCTTCAGGCCCTTAGCCCGCATAGCGGCAATCAGAAAAGCGTCGATAGCGTTCTTAGCGCCGACAGCGGGAATCGCAGGTTTCACCGGCGTACGAAAAGCCCAGTACGCCCTTTCCTCGGGCGTGATCGGCCGATCTTCCATCTTGGAGATTGCGGCTCCGGCATCCACTTCCACCTTGCCGGCAAACTGCGCGCCTTCCTCAATCCACTGCTTCAGGATCGCGATCTGGTCCGCCGGAAGAGTCTTGCCCGGAGGCATGGACGGCTTCTCGATCCCCGTCACAAACCGGTAAAGACGACTCTTCTCCGCATTGCCCGGTTCAACGGCAGCGCCATGTTCCCCGCCCTTCAGCATCGACTCGCGAGTGCGAAGATCGAGCCCTGACATCTTCATCGCCGCGCCATGGCACGCCGCACAATTTTGTTGAAGAATGCGAGTGGCGCGCTCGGCGATATCCTGCGCGGCGAGGACGCTAGCCAAACCGATTATCAACGCTAAAGAGCGCAACATCATGGCAGTATGTCAACGCTGGCCACGGTTCGCGGTCCCAGCCTGAGCTCATTTACGACCTTGCCCTTGGCGTCGACCTCGATCAATCGCCGGCCCGTATAATCGCTTATTAGGATACCGCCATTCGGCAGCACCGAGAAGCCCGACGCCCATCCCATCCGAATGTCCGCGTTCGTGCCGCCGATCGACCGCACGATCTTTCCACCCGGATCCACCTCCACCACTTCACCAGGATCCGAAATACTAACCAGCGTATTCCCATTCTGCAATCGCCGGCCCTGGTAAACCTTCCGCACGGTCGGATTGGTTGCCTGCCACGTCCACACGATCTTCCCCGCGGACTCGACTTCAATCAACTTGGCATCGGCTTCCACCGCAATCAACGTGGTCCCGGTAGCCGTACGATGCGCATTGCGACTCCGCATCTTCGCGATGTCCGCGCTCTCGTACTTCCATGCGACCTTCTTGTCCGGAGTCACTTCCATCACACGACCCAGCCGAGCATCGCTGATCAAGGTATTCCCATTTGCCAGCCGCTGAGCGGCAATCGGATGCTCCAGTCCATCGTTGTACCGCCACACAGGCTGCTGCTTGGCATCGAGTTCCACCACTGTCTTCTCCGCGCCGATCGTAAACAGCGTGTGCCCGTTCGGAAGCGCCTGTACGTAATGCCCGCGAGCATTTGACTTCGTCCACAGCACCTTGCCCGAAGGCCACTCCATCGCGACGATCTCGCCCTTCGGCCCATGGTCCGAGATAAGAATCGTACGAGCGGCCGCAGGCGTCTTCAAATGCTTGTCCAAAAATGCGAACGCTGCCTTCTCAGCCCGCTCGGCGTCCGCGCCCTTGAATCCATGCCCTGCCCCCGAGATCGTCTCGAGTTCGGCCGGCGCGCCCGCCGCCAGCAGCCTCTCGGTCAACCAGACCGAATGCTCATAAGCGACATACGCGTCTTCGGTGCCGTGAATCGAAAGCGTCGGCGCTGCACGAGGCGTTACCCAGTTGAGCGGGCTACTCATCTGATGAATACGCCGGTTATTCTTTAAATCTCCGCCGAGAAACATCGGCAGCACTTCGGCCGCATCTACGCTCTTGGCGTACGACTGTGTAAAGTCAGTAGGTCCGTAATAATTCACCACGCATGCAACCTTGCTCGACTGGTCGCGGTTGGGACCCGAACCTTCAAACTCCGGCACATCCGCCGTCAAACCAAGGAACAGCACCAGATGCCCGCCCGCGCTCCCGCCCATCGCGCCGATCTTTTCCGGATCAACCCCGAAGCGCGTCGCGTTGGCTCTCAGAAACCTAACTGCGGCCTTCACATCCTCTACCGCCGCGGGAAACTGGTGGCGCGGAGAAAGCCGGTAACTCACCGTGGCCGCAACGTACCCCCGCTGAGCAAGCTTCACCGCCACGGGCACATAACTTTCCCGCGACCCGGCGCGGAATCCTCCTCCATGCACCAGCACCACTGCGGGCAGCGCCGTGGATGCCGGAGATTTCGGCCGCAGAACATCCATAGCAACGCGCGCGCCGACATTCGAATACTCGATATTCTTCTCGTGAACAACATCGTCCGGCGCCTGGGCCCAAGCACCGGAACCGACTAGCAGAAACAGAAATGGAAGTGAGCGCATCGTGACTCGTCCTCGCAGAGTATCATGTTCCAGACGAACTCAAATGCACAGGTTAATCGTTGTCTCCTGCTTTGCGCTGACCTCGCTCGCGGCCGACCTGCACCCGCTCCAAACGCTCATCGATGCCTCCCGCACGAACTCGCCCCAGCTTAAAAATCTGATCGCCTCCGGCTTGCCTGGCCTGCAAGGCCGCGATGGAGCCGCCGTTTGGGGCCAGGAGTTTCTCTTCGCCGTGCGATCCGAGCAGCCCGCATCGGTATCCATAGACAACGAGCCCCCGGCGCCGATGAAGCA
>DASQDN010000727.1:0-2059 GCA_035634155.1 Bryobacteraceae bacterium
CCTTTCCATGCTGCGGATTTCCATTCCGAACCCCGCGTCTAGAGCGGCGCGCCCTCGCCCGTAGCGTAGCCGCAGTGGCGGAAGCAGCCGAGGATGTCGCTTGCGGTAACCGCAGCGAACGCCTGGCCGAAGGCGTCATGCAGCGCAGCGACCGTTCTGGCGGCGATAGTCCGCAGCAGGCCTTTCACCTTCGACCAGATCATCTCGATGGGATTGAAGTCCGGTGAGTATGGCGGCAGGTACAACACGCTTGCCCCCGCGGCTTCGATCAGCCGCTTGATCTGCGGACGCTTGTGCGCCGAGAGGTTGTCCAGCACGACCACGTCGCCGTTGCGCAGCGTGGGGACGAGCACCTGCTCGACGTAGACGGCAAAGATCTCGCCATCCATCGGACAGTCGATGGTGAACGGGGCGGTCAGGCCGTCGAGGCGGACCGCTGCCACTGCGGTCATCACTTTCCAGTGTCCCTGCGGAGCGAAGCCCACGCAGCGGACGCCACAGGCGCTGCGGCCATAGGTTCGTACCAGGTTGGTCAGCGCGCCGCTCTCGTCGAGGAAGATCACGCGGGCAAAGTCGCCGCCGCACAACATGGTCAGTGTGTCGGGCCAGGCCTCGCGTTGTGCCTGGACGTCCGGCCGCCGCTGCTCACTGGCGTGCAGCGACTTTTTTTTCGCGTGAGATCCAGCTCGGCCAGCCAGCTCCCGATCGTCTGACGGCAGACACGCACGCCGGTGCGCGCGTGCAGGTCGTCGGCTAGCTCGCGACAGAACGCGTCCGGCTTGTGCGCCACCAGCTCGGCCAGCACCTGTTTCTTCTGCTGCTCGTCGAGTTTGGGCGTATGACCGCCGGCGTGCGGACGCGGGCCGACCAAACCTTGCTCGCGATAGCGTTGCCAGATGCGTCGCGCTGCCGCTGGCGAGCAGGCCATGATCTCGGCCACGTCATCGCCTTCCAGACCGCTTTGAAAGAGTTGAATGATGCGTCCTCGCACCGCCAGGGAGAATGCTTCCATGCCGCTCCTTGTTGAAGAACCGGCCGAAGCATACGTAAGTTCAGGAGATCGCGCTAGAGGCGAGGACGCACTGCTCTAGCAGGGCGTCGCAACTTTCAACACGCCCAGTTGACGGGCAGTAGAACTCAAGGTAGTTTTCAGCGGTCAGTTGACCGAACGAGACAAACAACACGTCGATCGAACCAGGGCTCCCCGTGGAAGGCGGCGGAGAAGCCTTGGCGTTCTTTTTTGCGCTTGACTGTCAGGGTTAGACGGATATCCTTCGACACCCTTAGTCGATTTTCCGGGCGCAGAAAGTGTTCCCGCAACCGGACATCAAGCCGCTTACGACAACGTAAAGCGGCTTTAATTCTCGGCTTAGCGAAAAATTCGAGCGTGCGACCGTGCGTGCCGGCAGAACGGAGCCCTTGCCGAGGGTATGGAGTGCCGACACGACGGGCGGGTAACGGCCACCCGCCTGAGCTTGAACCACCTTCCCGCCCAACGACGGAAAAGGACCAATCTGATGCGAACGCACGAAGTGCGCGACTTCAGCAAGCGCGGCGATGCGCTGCCCATTCCCAACCTGATCGAAGTTCAGATCGAGAGCTACCAGAAATTTCTCCAGAAGGACGTCGAGCCCACCAAGCGCAAGAACGACGGCCTCGAGGCGCTGCTGCGCGAAGTCTTCCCCATTGAATCGTACGACGGGAACCTTCGCCTTGAATACATCAGCTACGACCTCTCCGAGCCGCGCTACACCACCGACGAGTGCCGCGCCCTGCGCCTCACCTTCGGCATGCCCTTCCGCATCCAGGTGCGCTTCGTCCGCAAGGACAAGGACGAGGTGATGGAGGACTCCATCTACCTCGGCGAGATCCCCATCATGATCGGCGGCGGGGAGTTCATCATCAACGGCGCCGAGCGCGTGATCGTGAACCAGCTGCACCGCTCGCCCGGCGTGGACTTCCTCGTCGAAGTGCAGGAGGGCGACCGCCCGCTGCACGGCTGCCGCGTCATCCCCGAGCGCGGCTCGTGGATCGAGTGCTCGGTCACCAAGAAGGACGC
>DASQDN010000728.1:0-8558 GCA_035634155.1 Bryobacteraceae bacterium
ACGTCATGCGTGGAAAGGGAACCCGGACGTCGAAGCCCGAGGGTTGAGAGTCGGCGGCAACCTGCTTCTAAGTCCGGCCGATGGCGAAAACCGCTCGGCAATCGGGCGCGGAGCCTCCATCGCGGGAGTGCTGCGAATGCCGTCCGGTTCTTGTGCTCAACTCGTCTTTTCGGGCCAGAATTTCACTTCCGGCGCGACAGTCCAGCCGCGCATTGACCTGGAGCGCTCGGTTTTTCGACGCTTTGAGCTTCTATACCCGTTGCCAGAAAGCATCGATCTGAGTAACGTCCGCGTAGATCGATGGGACATCGCCGGAGAAGGTCTTGAGAATGATCCGCACATCGAGCTGTTAGGAAGAACAGTGCCGTTTAGGACCGGCGCCTATGCGGAGGTGGAACGGGCCCTTCGTGAACAGGGCAATACCGATTTAGCCGACCAGGTATACGTGTCAATGCGGCGAGCCGCAACTGGCGAAAAGCTGAAACGGCTCAGGACGGAAACCAACGCAATGGGCGGATCATTGCGGAGCACTGTTCTGCGTCTGTCCAGACTGAGACGCTTCCTGTCTTGCATCACGGACGCGTCAAATGACTTCTTTATCGGCTACGGAACCAAGCCTTATCGGTTAATCGCCATCGTGATTTTCCTCACGATCCCATCACTCCTGGTCTTCAGCAACCCACGCAACGTTGTGGCATCCATGGAGGTCGTCGACGCAAATGCCTCTATCCAGTTTGCCGATCCACTGAATGTGCATCCCCATCAAGTTGGCTACAAGTGGAGCGCATGGGATGCGAGTATTATGACGGTGCGCTATCACGTGCCGATCGTTGGAAATGCGCTTAGCCCGCGGTTTGAGCCAACCCGTGAACCGGTTACATTACCAGGTTGGATGTACGTAAGCTGGTCGCCCCTTCCCGCGGTGCCGGGACATTTTTGGGCGAGCGCGATGACCTGGACAAACTGGCTGCTGTGGACTCTGCTGTTGATTGTGGTCGCCAGAAATATTCGCGTTCGTATGGCGGGCGGCGGCTGAGAAAGCCGGCAATGCTTCGCGGACCGGCTACCGAAGCCGGTGATGCGCTTGCAAGATGCAGGTATCCATCACCACATCCAGGCCCGCCGCCCGGGCCTTCTCCGCAGCCTCTTCGTGCTCGATGCCTTGCTGCATCCAAACAACCTTTGCGCCGATCGCAATCGCCGAATCCACCACCGGCGGCGTCATCTCCGAGCGCCGGAAGATATTTACGATCTCCACAGGCTCGGGAATTTCCTCGAGAGTTCGATACGATTTCTCGCCGAGAATCTGCGAATGCCCCGGGTTTACAGGAATAATGCGATACCCATGCTGCTGCATATATTCGGAAACCCCGTGGCTCGGCCGCATCGGATTGTTCGACAGTCCGACCACCGCGATCGTCTTGTATTTGCGAAGGATCTCAGTCGTGTCCGGCATTGGGAGCTGCCTCGTCCATCTTCAACACGCGGCGAAACTTCTCAACCTCGCGGTCGGTTAGATATCGCCAATCGCCAGGCTTTAATCCGGTTAATTCCAGGAATCCGATCTTCACCCGGCGTAATTTCTCGACCAGCACACCCATGCTCCGGAACATCAACCGAATCTGGTTTTGCCGGCCCTCGATCAGCTTCACTTCATACCAGGGATTCACGTTGTGGTTCAGCAGCTTGATCTGCGCCGGAGCCGTCTTGCGGCCGTTCAACGGAACGCCCTGGCGGAACTTCTCTTCTTGCTCGGGGCCAATCTCGCCCGTCACCTTCACTACATATGTCTTCTGCACGTGCGTCCGGGCCGCCGTGATGCGATTCGCGAACTCGCCATCATTGGTTAGCAGGATCAATCCTTCGCTCTGGTAATCGAGCCGGCCCACCGGATAGACGCGTTCCTTCACACCTTTGAGCAGATCCATCACGGTTTTCCTGCCTTGGGGATCGGAAACCGTAGTCACGTAGCCCGTCGGCTTGTTGGCGGCGATGTACACCAGTCGCTTGGGCGGCCGCAGGAGCTTGCCGTCGGCTTTGATGTGATCCCGCTCCAGGTCCGCCTTGGTGCCGAGTTCGGTCACGATCGTGCCGTTCACGGTCACCCGGCCTTCCACGATCATCGCCTCGGCCTTACGCCGGCTGGTGACGCCCGCGCGCGCCAGGATCTTCTGGAGGCGCTCTTCACTCATGGGTGGTTTCTGCTTCCTGCAGCTCGGGTTCGGGATCTGGCTCGGGCGCGGGCTCGGCCGGCTTCGGCGCTTCCGCAGCAGCTTGGAGCGGAGCCTCATCGGCATCGCTGAACGCGAATCGGCGGAGGTCCTCAAACTCCTTCAAGCTTGGGAGTTCGTTCAAATCGCGCAGCCCGAACTGCACCAGGAATTCCTTGGTCGTCTTGTAAAGGATCGGCTTCCCGACGACGTTCTTTCGTCCTGCCGACGTGATCAGCTTGCGATCAAGCAGTGTCTTCAGAACGCCGGCTCCTTGTACGCCGCGAATCTCCATGATCTCAGGCGCCGTGATCGGCTGCTTGTACGCAATGACAGCGAGCGTCTCCAAAGCCGCCAACGATAGCTTCAGCGGCGGATTCAGGTTCTTGACAAATGCGCGGACTGCCTCATGATGCTCGGGCTTGGTGGTGATCTTGTACCCTCCGGCCACTTCTTTGACGGTCAGTCCATGCTGCGGCTTGTTGAACTCCTCCACCAGCTTGTCCAGCAGCGTCTTCACATAGTCGAGCGGCTTCTGCAGGGCGTCGGCGATCTGCTTGGCCGACAGCGGCTCATCCGTTATGTAGACGATCGCTTCCAGCACCGCCAGCAATTCGGCTTCGTTCGAGTCCCCGAACTGCGCGGGCTGCTCGGTGTCCATCAGCAACTGCTCGGCCGTGAGCGAATCCTGGCCTTCGATCTCGGGCTGTATAAATGCCTCAGCAGCCTCGGGCTGCGCCTGGACCTCCGCCTCCGGCTCCGGTGCCGGGTCGGACTCATTGCGCCGGTCGGCGTCCGAATAGGCTTCGCCTGTGGTCTCGTCCGCGCCCTGCTGCGGCTCGGCGACTACGCCTGCGGCGTCCTGCTCCGCTGTTTCCTGCTCCTGCTGCCGCTCATCCATCGTGGTGTCTATTTGTATTCCTCTTCAGCCGCCGCAATCGCCTGTTCCGATCCAAGCGCCTCTTCGAAGTTCTCAGCCTGCCGCACCAGGATATCGGCGAATGCTTCCTTCTGCTGCAGATGGATTGCCTGCCGCTTCACCAGCTCCAGGATCGCGAGGAACAGGCACAGCATCGCGCGCGGGCTCCGCTGGCGCTCAAACATCTCGGTTACGGAGATCGCCTGCGACCGCGGCGCTTTCATCAGGGCGTCGCGCAGAAAGCGAATCATGTCGGGGACGTTGACGTCCTCTTTGCCGACCTCGTAGATCGGCCGGCTCTTGGCTCGCTCCAGCACCGCCTGGAAGGTCTTCACAAGATCGAACAACGATACGTCCAGGCCGGGATTCAGGACTTCGTCCTCAGTCAAAAACTGCCGGATTTGGGGATTCGACCAGGCCGCCTCTTCCAGGAGCCGTTTCTGCTGGAGCATCTCCGCCGCATCCTTGTATTTCTGGTGCTCGACGAGCCGTTCCACCAGCTCCTGACGGGGGTCGTCCTCGGGGGAGATCGCCTCCAGTTCCGGGTCCTTCGGGAGCAGCATCTTCGACTTGATGTGGATCAACGTCGCAGCCGTGTAGATGAAGTCCGAACTCAGCTCAATGTCGAGCGCCGCCGCCTTGGCCATGTACTGCATGTACTGCGCGGTGATCTGCGCAATGGGAATGTCGTAGATGTTGACCTGGTTCTTCCGGATGAGATCCAGGAGCAGGTCGAGGGGCCCTTCGTACGTTTCTAACTGATAATTCAGAGGTTGCGACGACACTACCTAGACAAGGTTAGCATGCGCCGCTCAGGGGACCTTGGGCTTTGGGGGCCGCTTCTCGGCGGCCAGCGTGATGGTCACGTCCACTGTATTTCGCTCGGGGTCAGGCGTGATTGCACTGCTGGTCTTACCCAAATTGTCCATCACCTGGTCGGCGATCAGGCGCTGCAGGAAGTAGTCCGGATACTCAACATTGAACGGCTGGCCGCGCTTCAAAGCCCACAGCTTACGGACATGGGGTTCGGTCTCGATGTCGAGGCCTTCGATGGTCAGCTTGCCCATCGTGAACTGCGGCCCTGGATCGGGATTCAGGACCAGCGTCACGGTCTTCTTCGCGTCGTCGAGCTTGCGATCCGAGGTCACCTTCGCGTCGATATGGCCTTTACGGCGCAGGGCTTTCCGGATCTCTTCCACCCCTGCCCGAATCTTGTCGAAGTTAGCCACCTCGCCAGCCTCGAACCCGCCCACCTTCTGGAGCTCTTTGCTGGCCTCAGCCAACTCCCCCGTTACTTCAACGGCCGCGAGCTTGTAAACCTCACCCTCGGCGACGTGCACGTTCAACGCAACACCCTTCACGTCCGGGGCGGGAGCGACGTCGATCTTCGGGAACTGGACCCGCAGGTATCCAAGCGCCTCATACGCCTGCCGCACGCCCACGTCCAGGATTTGACGGAAGCGGTTCTCGGTGTAGACGGCGCCGACACCTGCGCCCGCGATCGTCTGCTGCAGCTTCTGGGTCGAGATGGCCTTGTTCCCGGTGAATGTGACTTGCGCCACCGAGGGGAGGGAAGCCGGCCGGAACACCAGCGCCAACTGATCGACGCCTTCCAGCCGCGCCGCGACGTCCGCATTCTTCGTGAAGGCCCGGACTTCCTCGGTCAGGCGATCGACGACGGGCTTTGTGCCGGGAACCTTGTCGCCGAACAGCGGAACCTTCGCCTTTAGATGAGCGCGCAGCGCCGCTTCGTCGCTGTGCAGTTCCTCGAAGCGGTAGGGGAACAACTGAGTGATTTCGGCAACCTGGAATACGCCCGAGTTGGCCTTCTTTCCCGGCATCGGGTCGAACTTGTATCCGACCGACTCAAAGGCGCCGGTCGTGAGCAGTCGCTGTTGGGCGGCATCGAATTCCGCTTTGCCTGCCATCTGCCCGACCTTCAGCCCCGCCACTGCCAGAATCTGCTCGTCCGAGTAGATCTTGTTCCCTTCCACCTGCAGTTGCCCGACGGGCCAGGCGGTCATCGCAGGCGATTGGGCAAAGGCGCCCAGGCCGGAGCAGATCAGAACGAGTGCGGTTCGGCACAACATGACGTGATTGTAGGACGCGCGCACGTGCCCCTCGGTTTACTTGCTCCGAGAAGGCGGCGTCCAGTGCGGCGCGTTGCGAATGTGCCGCGTCATGTGCTCCACCACTCCGGCTCGATTGGCCTTCCCGCTGCGGGCGTAGTCGATCACCGGCCGTTCCCGGCGTTCGATCTCCTGGATCGCGGCCTCCAGGTCGGGCAGGGTTTCCACCGGGACGATCAGTGCGCCGTGCTGGTCCACCTGAAGCAGGTCGCCGGGTTTAACGAAGACGCCCTGGATCAGCACCGGTTTGCCGAAGTCGGTCACGTGGATATAGGAATGCGACACTGCCAGGTGCGCATACAAAGCTTGGAAGCCGGCAACCTTCATCTCCTCGACGTCTCGGATCGCGCCGTCTGTGACCGTGCCGATACACCCCAGCGCCCTGTGGACATTAGCGTTGACCTCGCCCCAGAAGCAGCCGGCCGCGGGGTACGGATCCTCGTCGTGAACTACGGCGATGCGCGGTCCGGGAATGCTTTCCACGTGCTCCCAGTAATCGTAAACCTCGCGGCGGCCAAAGCTTTCAAAGGTTTGCGAGGAGATCGTACAGGTGGAGGCGAAGCCGGCAACGGGCGCCATTCCCGGCTGAAGGCAGAACAGGCCGGGACGCAGAAAGCCCTCGTTGCGGGGCCGGAGTTCGAACAGTTCGACGGCGTTAGCTACCGTCGGGGTATTGTAGCGGGTTAGGACAGACAGGTCATGTGTCATGGAGGGGAACTAATATGCTACACCGTGTTTTCGGCCGATTGCAGAACGAACCGGATTTCAAACAACTGCCGTTGGATCAGCGGCTTGCAGGAGACGTTTCGGCATGAATTACCTCTACGTCGCCATCAGCGACGAGCAGATCCCGAAGGCGGTCGACCCGGTGTTCCAGCATGCGATCGACACCTACGCCGCGGAGATGAACAAGGTAGCTTCCACTTGGCGGGAGTTCAGCGACGCCGACCTGGCGTACAAGCCGCATGAGAAGTCGAGCACGGTGGCTGAAATCCTGAAGCATGGGCTGCTGTCGGAGCGCCGGTTCTTCGCCGAGTTCCTCGGCTCGCCCGAGCCTGCTCCGGCGGATGTTTTGCCGGCTGAGACCAGCGTGGCGGCCTATTCAGACCGCTTCGTGGCGCTGTGCACGGCCCGGCTGGCGTTCCTGGCTTCGCGCGACACGGCGTGGTGGCTCCAGACGACTCGGTTCTTCGATGTCGACCGGCAGCGGATCTGGATCTTTTGGCGGCGGGTTCTGCATACGGCGCACCACCGGACGCAGTTAACCGTCTATCTTCGGCTGTTGGATAAGCCTGTGCCTTCGACCTACGGTCCGACTGCCGACGTGACCTGGACCGGAGCTGATCCTACGACCACGGTGGATGCGGCGGGCCGCCGCTAGTGGAGGGCGAAGACGTAGGGAGCCGTCGCGGACGGCGGGATCTCGATATTCACCTGGTCGAGGCCGATCCAGCCGGGCGCGGGGCCGGAGTACGTGATTCGCGCGTCAATGCCATTGACAGTCACTCGAGGAACGGTTGTGCCGAGGCCGGTCGCCCATAACGTGGCGTGCGTGCCAGAGACGGTCGTCACGAAGATGCCGGCCGTGGATGGTCTCAAGGCCACTGTGGTCTCCCGAACCGGCGATCCGGCCGGCTGCACGGTCAAGGTGGCCGTTCCTTGCGACGCCAGGTCGGCCGGGGCTACGAAGTTCACCTGACCGGGCGATGCGTAAAGGAGCTGCGCAGCCCTGCCGTTCAACAGCACGCGTGGACCCGCCAGTCTTGCTGCACCGGTCGCCGCCATGGAGGATCCAGTGGTCAAGCCCGCGCCGTAGATACTGACAAGCGACCCCGGTGCGATCGTCATTCGAGGCTCCATCGTCGCCGCGTTGCCGACGCCGTTCTCGGCGAGGATGGGCTGCGCTGCCGTCCGTGGTTGCCCTTCGCCTTCGGTCTGCCAAGTGATCCAGAGGACCGCTTCTTCCAGCATCTTCTTAAACCTCGGGTCCTGCCAGGTCGAGTCGAAGTGCCCCAGCGCCGAATAGAAGACGCGGCCGCTGCCGTAAAGCCGGGTCCAGGCAAGGGGATAGTCGCCATTGATGTCGAGCGTCATCAGCACGCGAACGCGCGCTCGCGAGAAGTCACGGAACTGGTAGATCTCATCTGTGATCGCAAAGGACGACTCGAGGTGGCGCGTCGCCGGATGATCCGTGTCCTCGACATCGATCCGGACTTCTTGCGTCCAAGGGTGACCGTCGAAGCGGCCGCCGATCAGTTCGCCATATTCGGGCCATGTGTAGAGGGTGTCGGTGGCGCTGTGGAAGCCGGCGAACCCGCCGCCGTTGCGCACGAAATCAAGCAGGCGCTGCTTCTGCGTGTCGGACAAGGCGAGTTCGCCGCTGGTGAAGAACATCACCGCTGCGTAGCGGCCCAGGTCATTGAGGGCGGAGAGGTTGTCGGTCGTGGTGACGGTGAACTTGCCGGATCGCTCGCCGATGTCGCGGAGTACCTGCTGGGACAGTGGCAAGACATCATGCTGGAATCCCGCCGAGTGCGTCAGGTATAGAACCTGCTTGGGCTGCGCGAACGCAGCCCCTTGAAGCAGCAGCAGGGCCAGCAGCAAGCGCATTAGCTACCAGACGCGGCAGGCGTTCTCGCGAGCCATCGGCTGCCCGAGCTTGCAACTGAACGCCTTTTGGAACTCCGGCATATTGGAGACAACGCCGTTTACACGCCACCGCCCGGGGGAGTGGGGATCGGTCTGCGTGCGCAGCCGAAGAGCCTGCTCAGTGTAGTTGGTGCACCAGATCTGACCCCAGCCGAGGAACAGCCGCTGTTCCGGGGTGAAGCCGTCGATCTTGGGCTGAGTCTTTCCCGCGAGAGTGTCCATCAGCGCCATATAGGCGATCCGCAAGCCGCCATTATCCGCCACGTTCTCTCCCAGCGTGAGCTTTCCGTTCAGCTTCAGGTCGGGCGTGCCGGGATACTCGGCGTACTGCTTGGCCATGCAGGAGGTCCGCTCCTCGAACGCCTTGGCGTCGGCTTCCGTCCACCAGTTGTCGAGGTTGCCTTTGGCGTCAAAACGTCCGCCCTCGTCGTCGAACCCGTGGGTCAGCTCATGGCCGATGACTGCTCCGATGCCACCGAAGTTTACTGCTTCATCGATCTTGTTGTCGTAAAAGGGAGGCTGCAGGATGCCCGCGGGGAAGTTGATGTTGTTGTTTTGCGGATCGTAGTAGGCGTTGACGGTGGGCGGGGTCATGAACCATTCCTTCTTATCCACAGGCTTGCCGATCTTGGCGATCTGCCGTTTGAACTC
>DASQDN010000729.1:0-6051 GCA_035634155.1 Bryobacteraceae bacterium
AGGGCGAAGTATTGGCCCTCGGGCACCACCACCTCTCCGTTCTGGACGTGGTCGCGCAGCATCGACATACCTCGGTCATAGATGACGATGTCGCGATGCCGAGGAAAGTTCTCCAGATACGAGGAGCGGTGATCCGGGATCAACACCTTGTACGGTTCGTCTACTGGCCTTCCATTCAAAAACAGGACTTTCCCCGATAGCCTGATGCGATCTCCCGGCACTCCGATCACGCGCTTGACATAGTTCTGCCGGATGTCGATCGGGTACTTGAATACGATGATGTCGCCCCGTTTTACGTCCTGATAGGGAAGCAGGCGCTTGGTAAAGGAGTTATACGGCGAATACGTGAGGCGATCGACGATCAGATGATCCCCCACGAGCACCGTGCCTTCCATCGAACCCGTCGGGACGACAAACGCTTGCAGCACGGTCGTCGTGCTGAAGAGCAATATCAGGATGTTCAGCACCCAGTCAGCGATCCAGCCGCGTTCATCGGGCGCTTGCGGGTTAGTTTTTGGAGGGATGGCCATGGATCAGCATGAACGTGCGGCGCCAGCGCGTCTTCTTGAAGAAGTTCTGTACCAGATCCACGGCGTGATCAACGCTGATGGTGGGGCTCGCTAACCGATCGGTAGTGGTCTCGTACGACCAGTAGATGATCAGCGGCTTCCCGATAATATTCGCCCTTGGCACAAATCCCCAGTAACGGCTGTCGAGCGAGTTGTCGCGATTGTCGCCCATGGCAAAGTACGCGTTCGGAGGAACTACGACTTCCCCGTTCACGACGTTCTTCTCAAGCATCTCGATTGCGCCTTCGCTCAATTGCAGATACGGCTGACTCGGGAAATTGTCACGATAACTGTCGTTGTACTCGGTCTTGTGGAATTTGAAAGGCTCGTCCACCAATTGGCCGTTCCGGAATACCTGCTTGTTCTGGATGCGGATCTTATCGCCGGGAATGCCGACTACCCGCTTTACGAACGTTTGCCGGATATCGACGGGATAGCGAAAAACGATGATGTCTCCGCGCTGCACGTCTTTATACGGGAGCAGATACTTGCTGATTGGGCCGGCGGGCGCATAAGCGAGTTTGTCCACCAACAAGTGATCGCCCACCAGAAGCGTGTCCTCCATAGATCCGGTCGGAATCACGAAGGCTTGCACGAGCGTGGTGGTCCCGAACAGCAGCAGCAGAATCGTAACCGTCCATTCGGCAATGGCGCCGCGTTCCTGCTTAGCTTTCGGGGCGAGGGCGGTTGGAGGGGCTTCCGTGACTTTCGATTCACTCACTAGGCCTATTGTACAGGCGAACACGGCGCCCGCCGCGCGGTGCGGTAAACTGTGCGTGCACAGATGCATACGAGGCGGGTAGGAGCTTTTCTAATCGGGGCATGGATGCTTGGCGCTGTGCTGACAGCTTTCATCGGGGCTCAAAGCTACATGAACGTCGATCGGTTCTTCGCCAATCCTCCCCCCCAGGTCACGAAAGAAGTGGACGACGTCGGACCCGACGTAATGCGGCAGATCCTTCGTTTCCAAGCCTCGCAGCATAATCGACACGTTTTCGAAACGTGGGAGGTCATACAGCTAGGAGTGCTTGGCGCTCTGATGGCCACATCGTTCTTGACAGCGCATCGTAGCCGGATCGTGATCATCTGCACCGCTCTTATGATCGTGCTTGTGCTGATCGCGTACCTTCAGCTGACCCCTTACATGAACGCGCTGTCCCGCTCGTTTGACTTCCTTCCACAAGGAGCGGCGGTCCAGGAGCGCGAGAACTATAACCACTACACAGTTTGGTATCGCGTCCTTGACATCTTAAAGGGCATTCTGAGCATGCTCATCGCAGGCCGCCTCCTGTTTGACCGCTACGACTGGCAAGAGAAACTGATGCCGGCAAGTTCTTCCGGCAAGGGCGGGGCTCGCCGTCGCCGCCGTTCGCATTCCCGCAGTGCGAGTAGCGGCAGCGAACCCGGTGCGACTCAGTCGGCCAGCAGCGCTGGTGATCGTGAAACGCCGCCAAGGTCGCTCGGCGAGCGGGATTAAAACACCTCAACGATTTCGGTGTAACAGGGTCTGCGTAACAACGTCTACCAACGTTAGTTAAAAGGTCGCACGGCGCCCACGCCGGCTCCGACCGGCTGCGTCTGGGCCGTATGCCTTCCGACACTCAATCTCCCAACAATCCCGAAGCTGCGTTGGCGGAACGCTTGCGCTTGGCTGACCTGACCGCCGCCGTCGGCATCGCGCTCACCCGCGGCGGACCGCTCCAGGAGATGCTGGCCGAGTGCGCAAAAGCTCTCGTCAACCATCTCAACGCTGCCTTTGCGCGCATCTGGACGTTGAACGCGGCCGGTGACACGCTTCTTCTCGCCGCCAGTGAAGGCATGTACACGCATTTGGATGGACCGCACAGTCGAGTTCCAGTAGGCAAATTCAAAATCGGGTTGATTGCCCAGGAGCGTAAGCCGCATCTCACGAACTCAGTGGCAGGCGACCCCCGCGTTGGCGACCAGGCGTGGGCAGCCCGAGAAGGGATGGTTTCATTTGCCGGATATCCCCTGATCGTCGGAGATCGGCTAGTCGGGGTCATGGCAATGTTCGCAAGAGTCGAGTTGTCACCGGCAACCCTGGACGCCATGGCGGCCGTTGCGCACGGAATCGCGCTTGGCGTTGACCGCAAACAGGCAGAAGAAGCCCTGATCGCCTCACGAAGCGAAGTTACCCGCATTCTCGACAGCATTACGGATGGCTTTGCTTCCCTCGACCTCGACCTTCGTTATCGGTATGTGAACCGCGAGGGAGCCCGGATGCTCGGCAGACCAGCGGAGGAACTGATCGGACGCAGTGTCTTTGAGATCTTTGCAACTGGTGGGGAGAGCCCGTTTGGGCAAGCCTTCCAGAACTGTCTCCGCGAGCAGAAGCAGCAGGAGATCGAGGCTTACTTTGCGCCGCTCCATGCTTGGTTCAACTTGCGGATCTTCCCCTCGGGGGACGCGCTTGCTGTGTACTACCGGGATGTGACTCGACGCAAGCTTTCCGACCAGCGTTTGATGGCGCAATACGCGGTGAGCCGAGCGTTGAATGCGGGCCGCCCACTGCTGGAAACCGGAGCCGGCCTTCTGTCAGCGATCGGAACACATTTAGGATGGCGCGTGGGACAGCTTTGGATTGCTGACAAGCGGGGAGAATCTCTGGCTTGCGTGTGTTCATGGCAGGCCGACGGCCTCGACTACGGTCGCTTCACAACCAGCAGCCGATCACATAAGTTCGCGCGCGGAGAGGGCTTTCCTGGAAGCGTATGGGCATCCGGCGAGCCGCGGTGGGTGTCCGACTTCGCAAGTCATTTCCAGTTCCCACGAGCCCAGGTCGCCAGCGAGGTTACACTCCATTCGGGCTTCGCCTTTCCGGTATCCGCGCGCGGTGAGGTGGTGGCGGTCGCCGAGTTCCTCAATCCTGAGATTCTGGAACCCGATGAGGAACTGCTCCGAACGGTAACAGCCATCGGGCACCAGATCGGCCAGTTTCTTGAGCGGCAATGGGCCGCCGAAGCGCTGCAGGAAAGCGAGGTGCGCAAGTCTGCCATTGTGGAGACCGCGCTCGACGCAGTGGTGACTGTGGACGGCAACAGCCGTATCCTTGAATTCAATCCGGCCGCCGAGGTGACCTTCGGGTACAAGCGCGAAGATGTGCTCGGCAAGCTAATGCCGGAGTTGATCATTCCGCCCCGTTTTCGTCAGGCCCATTACGCAGGGTTGTCACGATATCTGGCAACCCAAGAAGCGCACGTGCTCGGTAAGCGCGTGGAGTTAACGGCCGTCCGCGCGGATGGGACAGAGTTCCCGGTAGAACTGGCAATCACACGCGTGCCCATTGAGGGCGAGATCCTATTCACTGCTTACCTCCGTGACATCACCGATCGTAAGCAAAGCGAGATCGAGCGCGCACAGCTACTCGCCAGGGCCGAGGGAGCTCAGCGCTATTACCAGGTCTTGACCGAAGCCATCCCGCAGCAGGTATGGACAGCCAACCCGGACGGATCGCTCGATTTTGTGAATAAAGGCATCGCCGAATACTTTGGCCAACCGCCCGAGCATCTGCTCGACTCGGGATGGCAGAACTTCGTACATCCGGAAGATGTGGAGGATTGCGGACGCAAGTGGGCAGCATGCCTCGGGTCCGGTGAGCCATACGAAGTCGAGTTCCGGCTGCGCCGAGCCGACGGCTCCTATCGATGGCACCTGGGTCGCGCGCTGCCGGTGACGAACGCCGGTGGACAGATCACGAAATGGCTTGGCACAAACACGGACGTCCACGACCGCATCGAAGCCGAGCAGGAACTGCGGCGCGCCAAGGAATCCGCCGAAAGCGCAAGTCAGGCAAAGAGCGATTTCCTCGCGAGCATGAGCCATGAGTTGCGGACGCCGCTGAACGCGATTATCGGCTACAGCGAGATGCTTGAGGAGGAAGCGCAGGAGTCCAGCCTGGAGCCATTCATCTCTGACCTGCCCAAAATCCACGGCGCCGGCAAGCACCTGTTATCGCTCATCAACGATGTTCTCGACCTAAGCAAGATCGAAGCAGGCAAGATGGAGCTGTACCTGGAAAGCTTCGATGTCGCCGCGATGGTGGAAGCTGTGGTGCACACAATCCGGCCACTTGCCGAGAAGAATGGCAACCAACTCATCCTCGAAACCGATGCTGTTCTCGGCAGCATGACGAGCGACCTCACGAAGGTGCGCCAAAGCTTGTTCAACCTTCTTTCGAACGCGAGCAAGTTTACCGAGAACGGGCAGATCCGCTTTTCCGTGCGCAGGGTACGCCGCGGCTCGGTTGAATGGTATACCTTCGAGGTCTCCGATACTGGCATCGGCATCCCGGCCGATCAGGTCAATCACGTCTTTGAACCGTTTTCTCAGGTGGACAAAGGCAGGAGCCGGCGTTACGGAGGCACAGGCCTCGGACTGGCGATCACCCGACGTTTCTGCGAGATGATGGGCGGCCAAGTCACCTTGCTCAGCGAGTTAGGGAAAGGTTCGACTTTCCGCATTCAGCTGCCCTCACGCGCCGGTGAGTCACGCCAGGATGTGGCGATGGCGGAAGCGGCGTTGCTGCAGCCTAACGCGGTCCTCGTCATCGACGATGATCCCGCGGCGCAGGACCTGATGCGGCGATTCCTGCAGCGTGAGGGATTTCAGCCGGTTTCCGCGACCAGTGGCCAGCAGGCGCTCGAATTGGTGAAGGAACTGCGGCCCATCGCCATCACGCTGGATGTGATGATGCCGGGTATGGACGGGTGGGCAGTTTTGACAGCGTTGAAAAGCGATCCTGTAACCGCCGAGATACCTGTCATCGTAGTGTCCATCGTGGACGATAAAAACCTTGGCTTTTCGCTCGGGGCCGCCGAATATCTGACCAAGCCCATTGATCGTGAGCGATTCTCCAGAGTACTCGATCGTTATCGGTGCAGCGGAGGTAACTGCCCCGTACTGGTTGTAGATGACGATGAAGCCGTGCGCCAAACACTGCGCTCGGTTCTCGAGCGGCACGGCTGGCGCGTTTTCGAGGCAGAGGATGGAGTTGCCGCTATAGAGCGAATGCAGGAGGAACAGCCGGAACTCATCCTGCTCGACCTTATCATGCCGAACATGGACGGATTTGAATACCTGGAGCGGATCCGAGAAAACGCTGAGTGGCGTCGGATTCCCGTTATCATCCTGACGTCCAAAGATCTAACCGCGGAAGAACGCCAGCAGCTCAATGGCAATGTTGAACGGGTGCTCCGCAAAGAGTCATACACCTACTCCGATCTGGTGGGAGAACTCTGCCGGATCGCGGGAACAAGAGAGAGCAGCTCGTGATGAAGGTGTTACTGGTGGAGGATAACGAGTTGAACCGTGATATGTTGTCCCGGCGTCTGCAGCGGCGAGGTTATGAGGTCGCCATGGCGGTGGATGGACAACACGCGTTGGAGCAGGCGCGGGCAGAACGCCCGGATGTGATTCTCATGGATATGGACCTTCCGGTAATCACTGGCTGGGACGCCACCAG
>DASQDN010000730.1:0-7507 GCA_035634155.1 Bryobacteraceae bacterium
GGCGGCAGTTGATCTTGTCTACGTCAAGTCCTGCGGGGAGTGTTACCGACGTTGTGAACTTACCGTACGCCAAGTGCGTGAAGCCGTTCCTGCCGAAGCCTTCGGGAAGCTTTCGCTCACCCGAGATAACCAGTTGATTGCCAGTCAGGTTCACGTTCACGTCGTTCTGGCCGACACCTGGCAACACTGCGCGCAGGTGCAGCGTGTTCTCCGTCCAGCCGGTCTCAATTACCGGACTGAAGGACCAGTTCGCTCGCTCGTTCGAACTGCCCGCCGACCGATCGGCAGGTTGACCGTAGAAGTTGTCAAACATCTGGTCGACCGAACGCCGGAAGTGGTCCAACGTCTGTCGAATATCGTTGGAATACATACTATTCAACATCGATTTGACCTCCAGTATTTGGTTGGATGGAAGCCCGTTTCGCCGCATCGGGCAGGGCTTACAATTCCATAATTAACTCCGCTTTTCGTCTCTTGTCAAGACCCTTAACGCGCCGCGAACGCAGAACGTCTCTGATGCCGAAAAGACTTGATGAAGGGCTGCCGAGCTGTCTCGCAAGGACCACAACGAGGATGTCTTCTACCTGACCGGCAGAACGGGTGGGTGGTCGGCTTCGACGCAAGATTCTCAGCACGAGAGACGGCGGAGCCAAATGGGAGACGCACACCGCACCCGTACACAATTCCCTTGGCTCCATCGCCTTTGAAAGTGCTGCTCGCGCCTGGATCGCGGCTCGTCACAACTGCTGGCAAGCGTCGACGGCGGCACGACTTGGCGCGCGTCGGGAGTGACGGGTGTACTGGGACTCGGCTCCGGGTGGGATGGGAGATCTTCGCAGTCGGCCAATCTGGAGTGTTCCGACACAAGCCCGCGATCGCCGAGGCCGTCTCAGGAGCGTCGTAAGCGGGCGCGCTTGTACCGCTGGTGCATCACCGGATAAAGATTGAAGGCGATATTGCCCGGAATCAGGAGCGCCGCCCGTGTCAGCTCATTCAGAGCCAGCGCGAACACCGCAGTCAGCAGTCCCGCCAGCAACAACACCAGGTGGGCGCGCTCATTCGAGTGCGTGCTCCGGATATGCTCCTTCAATGCTGCCCGGCTGCGCACCGCCCGATAGTCCGGGTCGATGGCTCGCAACCTTCGGTTGATAAAGTCGCCATCCGGGGCCCAGCGCCGAAACAATCTCAACCCGAGGCTTGGATACAGGCGGCCCCGTTCAAATCCTTTCGGTCGATAGTACGACTCCGGCAAGAGAAGAGGCGCGCAGCACAAGGCAATTCCCCCGAGGAAGATGCCCAATGGTGGAAAGGGCGCATCGAAGTCGAACGGTCGCAGTGCTGGAATGAACCGAGTCCAAAAGCCGGACATCGGAAGCAACCACAAGATCCCGGCAATCGCGATCGGCCAATTGTTCAGGCGGTCTCGCGTCCGGCGAACTTGGGGATGGTCGGAGAAGGCGTAAGCGCTCTGGCTCATATCGGCTACGGTGGCGCGGCAAACAACCACAACGTAGCATGAACCGAACCTACGCAGCTCGCGAGTGCCAGCAGTCGATCGGCACGAGGCGGTCGCCTTCCCCGGCGGGCGCGACGACCGGGACGGGAGGATGATCGAACGCTTCGATGACCGCTTCCACGTTGAGCCGCATCACATTCAGCTCGATGGCACGCACCGAATAGCCGCCGCCATGCAGGCGCGCCTGCTGACGAATAGATTCGGCGTACTCAGCCAGCGCTGCTCGAATGATCCCGGCTTCTGCATCGTTTACGTGGATGGCGGTCATCGTTCGCTCCGCCTGCGCTAAAAGCAATCGGACGACCAAACCGGTTAGCCGCGAGCCACCGCCGGTACGTCCTTGACGGAGAACGACTGAACCCCCGGATGCCACGTCTCCGCACACAGCAGCACAAAGGAAAGCCATACCGCGTCCGCCGCGAACAAGTGTAGGATCTGCATCCACACGGGCGCCAACAGTACGAGATTCAGCGCGCCGAGCGCCAACTGCAAGCCCGTGAGCGCCAGCAACACCCCGCCCAGCCGCCGCAACACTGTGCCCTCGCGAGCCCCCGCTAGTACACGAGCGCTCATAACGGCGAGGTACACACCCATCAGTACAGCAGCGATCGGATGAAGAATTCGTAACCGCAGAAAGATATGAGCCGAAGGCGAAAAGTCGCGAGCCAAGCCTTCGGCGAGCGACTCAGAGCGGAACAACGTGTCCCCGAGTGCGGCAATCGCTCCCGTGATACCCACAAACAGCAATCCCGTTGCAGCAACCACCAAAGGCGATCGAGCGGCTGCTGCTTTCCCCCACTCGCGTGCCACCCGATGCGCGAACCACGCCGTGCACGCCAGCGCCGCCAGCAGAAATAGCGTGTTCACCAGGTGCACAGTCAACGACACACCGCGCCAAACCGACGCGTTCTTGGCGACATGTCCCCACAACACCAGGCCCGCGCCCAGTAAACCTTCCGTTAGTGTTAGCGCCAGCGACCAAACCGCGGATCGTCGCACCACGTGACCTTTGGGGAACACCCGGAACGCTGCAATCACCAGTACAATCACGAATACCCCGGCGAGCCCGCTGGTCAACCGGTGCGTCAACTCAATGACAGTGGCCAGTTCGGGAGAACGCGGCATCACTACGCCATTGCAAAGCGGCCAATGCTCCCCGCATCCCGCGCCCGAACCGGTCGCGCGCACGAATGCGCCCCACAGAATCACGCCCACGTTGTAAGCGAGGACGAACCAGGCGTAGCGGAGAAATCGGCGGTTCATGTCTTACTTCCATTATTCCGCGCCGGGATTGAGCCAAACCAAGAGCCTAGTACGAACTAAGTGGAAATGTAAGACAATCCCGAGATCTGGAAATGCAAAAGGGCTGTAACATACCAGTAAGTGTTTGTCTCGGGTCTGCCAAAGTGGTCTTTGATTGCGTTTGCAGTTGTCGCCGGTGCTCACGCCGGCGATGGAGTTTCGGTGGACTCCCGGCGCGGGGAAGAGCTGTTCCAAACCCTGCCGTGCATACGCTGTCACACGATCAACGGTAAAGGTGGATCCAAAGGTCCAGACTTAGCCAAGCGCTTGCGCAGCGAATATTCGCCGGCCGGAATCGCCGCTCGCATGTGGAATCATGCGCCTGCCATGTGGTCCGCGTTGGAGCAGGATGGCCTGTCTGTCGAGCCCATCGGCAATCAAGCGGCGGCCGACCTCTTCGGTTACTTCTACGCGCTTCGACTCATTGAACGTCCGGCCAATGCGAGCCGTGGGAAGGGCCTCTTTGAAAGCGAAGGCTGCCTGCAATGCCATGCCACCGACGATTCAGAGAAAGCGGGCACTCCGGTATCGAGATGGACCACCCTGGGACGGCCGCTTGAATTCGCTGTTTCCATTTGGGGCCACATCGATGACAAGCGTGCCAAACGAACCAAACTCAGCGGTCAGGAACTGTCCGACATCGTGGCGTTCGCCCGCAGCTTGCCGAAAGCGCCCACCGCTCCAATGCGCATGGATGCCGAACGCGCCGGAGGAGCTGAGTTGCTGGACGCCAAGGGCTGTTCGACCTGCCACAAGGCCAAGTCGGACCTGGCCCGAAAGCTTCGCACCAAGAGTGTGAACGACCTTGCCGCAGCCATGTGGAACCACAACAAGGGCGGCGACTCGTTCACCTTGAACTCCGATGAACGGCAGCAAATCGTAAGTCACCTTTGGACGCAGCAGGTTCTGGAGCCCGCGGGCGATATGGACGCCGGACGAGAAGTCTTCGAAGCACGGTGCGCGGCATGCCACAGTGGCAGCGGTGTTGCTCCGGCGCTCGTCGGGCGAAGAGGAAAGGTTTCAGTGTCGTCCATCGTGTCGTCCCTGTGGACGCACGGTCCGCAGATGCTGAAGCGACTCAAGGCCAACAACTCGGAGTGGCCGACGTTTACCACCGATCAGATGGCAGACGTGATCACGTTCCTAAACGCCGGCGGGCGCTAGTTAATCGTCGCTATCGGTCACCTTCAACACGGATAAGAACGCTTCCTGCGGGATCTCCACGCGCCCGACACGTTTCATGCGGCGCTTGCCTTCCTTTTGCTTCTCCAACAGCTTGCGCTTACGACTGATATCCCCCCCGTAACACTTCGCCAGCACGTTCTTGCGGATCGCCGACACGGTCTCGCGCGCTATGATCTTGCCGCCGATCGCCGCCTGAAGTGCAACCTCAAACATCTGCCGGGGAATCAACTTGCGAAGCCGTTCAATCAAAGCCTTGCCCCGCTCATACGCGACATCCTTATGCACGATGATCGACAGCGCGTCTACCGATTCGCCCGCTACCATGATGTCGAGCTTCACCATCGGAGATATCCGGTAGCCCGCCAGGTGGTAATCGAGAGACGCATACCCGCGTGAGGCGGACTTCAGCCGGTCGTAGAAATCGAGCACGATTTCATTCAACGGCAACTCATACAGGATCAGCACGCGGCCGCCCGTCAGATATTCGAACTTCTTCTGCGTGCCGCGCTTTTCCTCCAGCAGCTTCAGGATCTCGCCGATATACTCTTCGCGCGTGATCACCGTAGCGTCGATGATCGGTTCCTCAATCTGCTTCGTCTCCGACGGATTGGGGAACTTGGTAGGACTCTCCACCATGATCACTTCGTCATTGGACAGCGTGATCCGGTACCGCACCCCGGGAGCCGTCGTGATGAGGTCGATATTGAACTCGCGCTCCAGCCGCTCCTGGATAATCTCCATGTGCAGCAGGCCCAGAAACCCGCAGCGGAATCCGAAGCCCAGCGCCGCCGAATTTTCCGGCTCGAAGTTGAAGGCGCTGTCGTTCAGCCGCAGCTTTTCCAAGGCGTCGCGCAACACACCATGCTCGTGCGACTCCACCGGATACAAGCCCGCGAACACCATCGGCTTGATCTCCTGGAACCCGGGGAGCGCTTCCTCCGCCGGCCGCTGGAACTCGGTGATCGTATCGCCGATCTTGGCGTCCGAGACGGTCTTGATATTCGCAAAAAGGAAGCCCGCCTCACCTGCAGACAGCTCGTCGCACGGCACCGGCTTGGGCGATTGATAACCGAGACCGTCCACTTCGTAAACGCCTCCGGTTGCCATGAACCGGATCTTTTGCCCCTTCCGCAGCCGCCCATCCACGATCCTGCACAGGATGATCACGCCGCGATACGGATCGAACCACGAATCGAAGATCAGCGCCCGAAGCGGAGCATCCGGATCGCCCGACGGCGCGGGTACCCGCTGCACCACGGCCTCCAGCGTCTCCTCGATGCCCACTCCCTGCTTGGCGCTCGCCAGGACTGCATCCGTCGCATCGAGCCCGATCACCTGCTCGATCTGCTCCCGGATCCGGTCCGGCTCCGCCGATGGCAGATCGATCTTGTTGATCACGGGAATGATCTCCAGGTTGTGGTTCAGAGCCAGATAGGTATTGGCCAGGGTCTGCGCTTCCACACCTTGCGACGCATCCACCACCAGCAGCGCGCCCTCACAGGCCTGCAGACTTCGGGAAACCTCATACGTGAAATCGACGTGACCTGGTGTGTCGATCAGGTTGAGCTGGTAATCCTGCCCGTCTTTCGCCTTGTAATCCAGCCGGACAGCATGGGCCTTGATGGTAATGCCGCGCTCGCGCTCCAGGTCCATGGAGTCGAGAACCTGCTCCATCATTTCCCGCTTGCTCAGCGCCCCGGTGTACTCGAGCAGGCGGTCGGCCAACGTCGACTTACCGTGGTCGATGTGCGCAATAATCGAGAAGTTTCGGATGTGCTTGGGGTCCATGCGGTATGATGATGGCTAAACTCCAGTATCCCATATGTCCTACAAAAATATCGTATTTGAGCATTTGGAGGACGGCATCGCGACGATCATCGTATGCCGCCCGGACAAGCTCAACGCGATGGACCGGGACACCATGGCGGAGCTCGAAACAGCCTTCGAGTACGTGCAGAACGAAGCCACCGTGCGCGGCCTGATCGTCACCGGAGAAGGGCCAAAAGCCTTCGTTGCCGGGGCCGATATTCGTGAACTGGCCGACATCGACGCGCTCACGGCGGCGCAGCTTTCTACGCGAGGCCAGAATACCTTCCGCCGGCTCGAACTGATGCGCAAGCCTTCCATCGCTGCAATCAACGGCTTCGCGCTCGGCGCCGGCCTTGAACTGGCGTTGTCCTGCACACTGCGCGTCGCCGTACCGGAAGCAAAGCTAGGGCTGCCTGAACTGAAACTCGGCTTGATCCCCGGCTATGGAGGGACGCAGCGACTCGCCCGGCTAGTCGGACGCGGCAAAGCCTTGGAACTACTCTTGACCGGGGACAAGATCGACGCGCAGGAGGCATGGCGCATCGGGCTTGTGAACCGCATCACGACGCCGGACTCGTTGCTGGCCGAATCGCGCGCGCTGCTTGCCACCATCCTCGCTAACGCTCCCATTGCCGTAGCGCTCGCCATGGACGCAGTGGACATTGGAATCAGTTGCGGCCAGGAAGAAGGACTACGTTTCGAATCGGCGGCCTTTGGACTTGCCGCGTCAACGCAGGATCGCCAGGAAGGTACACGCGCCTTTATTGAGCGTCGGCCTCCGGTATTTACGGGTAAATAAAAGAAGATGGCTCGAACAATGGAAGGCAGTTTGGATGCGCGCGGGCTGAAGTTCGCCATCGTCGCTGCGAGATTTAACAGCTTCATCGTCGACCGGCTGCTCGAAGGCGCGCTCGATGCGCTTCGCCGCACTGGTGGAGATCCGGAGTCGGTCGTGGTGGTAAAGGTACCTGGTTCGTGGGAGATGCCGGTGGTTGTCGCCGAACTGGCTGCACAGAAAAAGTACGACGCCATCATCTGCCTCGGCGCGGTGATTCGGGGTGAAACGCCTCATTTTGACTACGTTGCGGGTAATGCGGCCAGCGGCTTGGCAGGCATTGCGCCGCAGACCGGAGTGCCTGTTGTCTTTGGAGTCCTCACCACGAACACGGTCGACCAGGCGGTGGATCGCGCCGGAACCAAGTCGGGCAACAAGGGATTCGACGCGGCGATGACAGCGATCGAGATGGCGCAACTCCTTCGGACGCTCCGGAGTCCAGAAGGAGAATGAGTTCCCGCAGAACATCGCGGCACCGGGCCGTCCAGGTGCTGTATCAATGTGACATGCGTTCGCTTTCCGCGGATCAGGCGATCTCGGCCTTCTATGGCGGCCTGTATTCGGAGGAGAACGAGGAGCAGCCGGAAAAGGATCCGTTCATGGAAGCATTGGTCTATGGCGCGCTGCAAGCAAAGCCTGAGATCGACGAGCGCATCTCCAAGTACTCCGAACGGTGGCGCATCGAGCGCATGCCCGCGGTAGATCGCAACATCCTCCGCATGGCTGTATTCGAACTGCTGCAAGCGCAAACGCCCGCGGCCGTTGTCATCGATGAAGCGATTGAACTCGCTCGGCGGTTCTCCGGTGAAGAGTCGGCGCCGTTCGTGAACGGCGTGCTCGATTCCGTCCGCAAGGAACTC
>DASQDN010000731.1:0-8016 GCA_035634155.1 Bryobacteraceae bacterium
GGCGGCTTACAATTCCGGCAATTATCGGGAGGCCGAGACGCAGTTAAAGGCTGCGTTGAAGTCGACCCGGGATTTTGCCTCCAACGATCCTAAGCTCATGAACACGCTCCGGGATCTGGCTCAGGTGTACCGCGCGCAGAGCAAGTACGCTGACGCCGAGCCGCTCATGGAGCGTCACCTGGGTTTGAAGGAGAGGTTCCTCGGTAAGTTCCATCCGGACCTCGCCAAAGATCTCGATCAACTCGGCCGGGTATGTTTCGCGCAGATGAAGTTCGTGTCGGCGGAGGCGTATTTCCGTCGCGAACTGACAATCATGGAAAAGAAGTTTGGCCCCGAGTTTCTGGACTTGATTCCGGCGCTCACGAACGTAGCGCAGTCTTGCCAGGCGTTGAACAAGTACTCGGAAGCCGAGCCGATGCTGAAGCGGGCGATCTCGATCCGCGAGAAGAATCAAGGCCCCGAGCACGTCGACATCGCCGGCGAAGTGGCGAAATTGGCGGGCTTGAAAGTGGCCGAGCAGAAGTGGGCCGAAGCTGAGCCGCTGTATCAAAAAGCGATCACGATTCTGGAGAAGGAGTTTGGTCCGAACCATTTCAACCTGGTGCCGGTGATCGAGTCGCTCGCTAACGCGTTCAAGGAGCAGGAGAAGTTCGACAAAGCCGAGCCTCTGTATCTGCGGGCGCTAGCGATTCGCGAGAGCACGCTGGGCCCGTCGCACCCAGATATGCCCGGCGCTCTGGATAATCTAGCCGCTCTTTATAGCAAGCAGAAGCGATACGGGGACGCGGCTCCGTTCTATGAGCGAGCCCTGCAGATCCGTTCGACGACGCTTGGTCCTGAGCATCAGCTCGTCACGAACAATTTAGATAAGCTCGCGGGCATTTACACCGCGCAGGAGAAGTTCGTCGAGGCCGAGCCGTTGTTCAAGCAGTCGTTCTCGATTCGCGAGAAGGAAACGATGCTGGCACTTCGCTCGTTGGCTCAGTTGTATGTGGCCCGTGAAAAGTTCGCCGACGCGGATCCACTGTACAAGCTTGCACTGGCCATCTTCGACAAGAACATGCCGCAGAAGAAGCTTTCGAAGAAAGAGCAACTGAATGCACCGCCGCCGCCCCCGCTGCTGCTGGAAACGCTGGATGAATATGCCACGGTTCTTCGCAAGCTGCGCCGGAAGGGTGAAGCCTCCAAGCTGGAATCCCGGGCCAAGCCAATTCGCGCCCGTGTCGCCCTGCTGAAGACCCAGAACTAGTACTCTCTTCTCGTTGAAGTAAAAGAGGCCGGCTCCCAAGTGGGGCCGGCCTTATTTTGTTTTGTGGTGGGCGCTTTGTCCGGAGCAGGGTTGCGCGGGGTGCGATGGTTCGGAGACGATCGGCAAGGGTGTCTTTAGGTTCGGGGCCGTCCGGTGGGGCCGTGCCTGGGCCGGTTTATAGGTGCAGGCATTGTGGGATGTGGTGGTTCGGGAAGGGCCGTCAGCGATGCCTCTGGCTAGCTCGGGACTAGAAGGTGATGGAGAAAAACAAATCGGACACAAGGCCGGATTGCGGCTACTTGTGTCCGAGGGTGGCGGGCGATGAAACACGCCGACTGCCGCTGTTGGGAATTGGCGCTTATCTTCTTGTGTCTCCGACGAGCGCGATTAGTTGGTTAACGACATCGCGCATCACGTCGGACTGCTTGGCCATGCTGTGGCTGACCGATGCGCTTTCTTCCGCGCTGGCGGCGTTCTGCTGCGTGACTTGCTCCAGTTGCGTCAAGGCGGTGGCGATGTGGTCCACGCCCCGCGCCTGTTCCTGACTGCTGGTGTTCAACTCGTCCACGAGCTGTTTGACGCGATTGGTGCTGCCGGTGATCCGGACGACAGCGTCAGACACCCGGTTCAACTTGCGGCTGCCGTCGCTTGATTTCCCGATAGACTCTTCGATCAGCGCGGCCGTGTCCTTAGCCGCCTGGGCGCACCTTTGAGCAAGCCTGCGGACTTCATCGGCTACAACAGCAAAGCCCATACCCGCATCGCCCGCGCGGGCAGCTTCAACGGCCGCGTTCAGGGCGAGGATGTTGGTTTGGAACGAAATCTCGTCGATTACTTTGATGATTTTGGCGATCTTTTCACTCGAAGAGTTGATCTCGGCCATGCTGGACTTCATCTGTTCCAGGGTCTGATTGGCTTCCTGGACTTCGCGATCCACTTCCGATACCACCTCAGCCGCCCGGCGTGAGTTATCGGCATTGGTTTGCGTCATGGAACTCATTTCCTGACTGGATGCCGAGGTTTCTTCAAGAGAACTGGCCTGACGTGACGCGCCTACCGAAAGAGCCTGACTCGCGTCCGAGATCTGTTTTGCCGCCTCGGCAACCTCGGTCGCGCACACGTTGATTTCGCCACTGAGCGATTGCAGCGAGCGGGTTCCTTTGCGCAAGGCATTGAAGACCAGAAGCCCGCACACCATGCTCAAGCCGACCAGTGCCGCCATGAAGATACTGGTGTTGGCTTTGGCGCTGCTGGCCTGGGCCGACATGCCTTCCAGGTCCTTGCTCTGCATCTCGATCAAACGCTTGGACGCAGTGGCTATGTCCTGGAGCCTGGGAGCGACTTCGGACTCGAACTTCTGCAGGGCCAAATCCATCTGCTGATTGGCCAGCAGCTTGAGCATCTCGGAATGAGCGCCGAGCACGGCATGGTGGGTATTCTCGACCTGCTGAATGGCCTGTTGAGCGGCAATCGAGTGATTTAAACGATGTAAGGCCCGGAGATCTTCGCTCGCGTGGTTGGCCACCTCGCCGAACTCCTTCTTCAGCGCCTCCATCTTGTCGCTTTGAGTGAGTACAGCGCTGAAGGCGATGCCGCGCTCCAGCGACGTCAACTCAGCGGCGGCCGCGCTGATGCGGCCGGCCAGCAGTTGTTTCCGTGCGACGACATCCACGGCTTTTTGCAGTTCGCCGCTGAGCTGAGTGGTGTGGAAAAACGCCAGTCCTCCTACCAGCACAACCAAGCCGATGATCGCGGCGAAGCTGAGTTGGAGCTTCGCGATTAGGGTCCATTTACGTTTCATTGCAGTTCCTGTTACTCGCGGTGTTTACGGCTTGAAGTTGAACTTGAGAACGGCAATCGCCTTGGTGGCGGAGCCATCGACGGTGAAAGGCGTGAACTTCCATTTGCTGACGGCACGTATTGCCGGTTGGGTCAGCAGGGGATTTCCACTCAGAGCTTTGGCGGCTTCAACCTCGCCACCCGGATTGATAATCACTTCGATCTCCACTTCCCCGGAGATCTGCATCTGCCGCGCGGTAGCCGGAAACTCCGGTTGCACTCTGCTGGTGGCTGCCTTCAGCGCCTGATCCATCGTCACGCGTACGTCCGCCTGCAAGCTCATGGCGGCCGAACAGAATAGCCCGATCACTGTCAGAAATGTTTTCATCGATCTGCCTCCTTCTTGTAAGCGGTGGTATCCGCTCCGATGAGGCATATCGGTCCAGTCAGACCGGGCTTGAGGGGAATTTTAGGAAAGATGAAAAGAAACAGCCTGATAGAGGCGTTCGCGGGCTCGCGAGAGGGAGTCGGACCTGGCGGCGCGCCAATCCCCGGCGCTGTCGAGAGCATCCGAGAACGCCGCAAGACGTTGAGCGACTTCGGCTCGCGCCGGTCCGCCCGGAATCGAGCGAACCTCTACGAAAGAAGCGGGATCGAGGGAGCCCATGAGCTGCTCCGGCGTTGACTTGGCGGAAGGTCCGAGTGCCGCGATGACGTCCGCGACGATACGGCTGTGGGATTCGTCGCCTGACCGGACCGCTCCGGCCACGATGCCGTGCGCCTGACGAAAGCTGAGGCCCTCGGTGCGGACAAGAGTATCGGCGAGTTCAGTGACTGTCAGGAAGCTCGCTCCGGCGCGGCGCTTCATCAGGTCGCAATCGAACGTTGCCGTTTCGAGGGCAGCCGAGACGAGCTGGACGGTGCGGGAGGCGTCTTCAAAGGCAAGGAAGACGAGCGGCATGAGGTCATCTTCGCTATCGACGATGTCACCAAAGGGCGTGTTGTGGGCGGTGGTGAAGACCGACTGGGCCTCGGCGTGCGCCCGACTGGCGAGCACGCGCGCATGCTCCAGAGCTACGGGGTTGCGCTTCTGGGGCATGATGCTGCTGGTTTGAACGAAGGCGTTCGACAGGCGCAGGTATCCGAACTCCTGCATGCTCCAGAGCAGGAGGTCGTGGATGAACTTGCCGGCGCCTACAGCCGCAACAGAGATGGCGGCCATGGACTCGAGCACGTAATCCACCGCGGCGATGCAGCCATAGGAGTTTAGCTGGATTCCATCGAAGCCCAGCAACTCGGTGGTGGCGTCTCGATCGATCGGAAATCCGGTTGTGGTGATCGCGCACGCTCCCAGGGGATTGCGGTTCACCGTAGCGAATGCAGATTGCAGGCGGGCGACGTCGCGCAACAGCATCTCGATCACGGCCGCAAGGTAGTGGGCCAACGTGGTCGGCTGAGCCGGCTGCGTGTGCGTGTGCGCGGGCATCACCGTATCCAGGTGATCGGCAGCTATCCGACATAGTACACGGGCAAGGCCAAGTACTTCGTCGACAGCCGTCAGCAGCCGCTTTCGAATTTCCATTCGGTAGAGGGTGATGTCAATGTCGTTGCGGCTGCGCGCGGTATGAAGTTTGCCGGCGACATCGACACCGATGTCGCCGGCAAGCAGGTCTTCCACATGAAAGAACAGATCTTCACACGTCCCGGAGTACTGCGCGGACCGGAGAGCGTCTCGGTTGAGCGAATTGAGCGCGCGGAAGATGACGGCTGCCTCTTCCGCGCTGAGCAAGCCTCGTTGACGCAGCATGAGCCCGTGCGCATATTGGATATCCAGCAGCGATTCGAGAAAGTAGCGCTTGGCATCCTCGAAGTTGACGGCCAGGACGGTCCGGGCATACGCCGGGGCAGGGAACGAGTGATCGATGTTATGCAACGTTTCCAGCATCCCTTAGAAGTTGAAGCGAACGCCTAGCTGGATGAGGCGCTGATCGAGCGCACCAGTCCAGGTGAGCGGTGGATACCCCAGGATGTTGCCTTGCGGGTCCACGGTCGCGCCACTGTTCAGGCCCGTGACATTGGTTCGGTTGAACAGGTTGGTCGACTCGGCGATGAACTCGAAGTTCTTGCTTTCCCCGACCGGGAAGATACGAGAGTAGCGGGCATTGAACTCGACCGTGCGCGGCGCACGCAACGTGTTCCGGCCGATGTAGAGGGGCCGCTGGAAGGCGTTCAGCGTTGAGGTGTCTCCATTGAGCGTGCGGTTGCTGCCCATGTTGAACACCTCGCCGCTTTGCATCACTGCCATGATGGCAACCCGGTTATTGTTTACTAAGTAGCGAGCTACGCTGTTGCCGGCGGTGATGGTGGGCGAGAACACCAGGTTACCGTTGAAAACGTGCCGCCGGTCCGAGAGCGAATTGCCGCGGTCGCGCCGGCGATTGGTCGGGTCCGATAGGACGAAGTTGCTGCTGTCGATGTTGTTCTGTTCGGGAGCGTCGTCGATCGCGTGTGACCAGGTGTAGGTGCCGAAGAGCTCAAAGCCGTGGGAGAAACGTTTCGTCAGCATGACGTTCAGGCCGTTGTAAACAGATTGTCCAACCGATTCCGCTGAGAGGATGTTTCCGAAATTGGGGTAAACGCGCTGGGTGGTGCTGAAGATCGGCCGGCCATCGGCCAGTGTGGCGCCGCTGGGAACGAGATTGATGTTGCGGAACACGGGGAGGCGATTACCACGTGTAAAGAGGTATGTCGCCGTGAGAGACATATCCGTGGTGAGCTGGCGACTGATGGAGACGTTCGCGTTCCCCGAATAGAGGGTGGCGAAGTTCGGGTCCACTGTTGTGATGGACTGCGTGCCCGACCCAGCGCCCGTCGGCAGAGCGGTAAACATATTCGGGAACGACGGCGCGAAGGCCTGCGCCGGTGTCATGTCCACCGAGAAAAACTGGGGCGAGCCGTTGTTGAGAATCGCTTTGCGATAAGTATCAGTCTGAAAGGGGTCATAGAAGATACCGCCGCTGGCGCGAACGACCGTCTTTCCGAACCCGATCGCGATGCCCAAACGGGGGGCGAAGTTGTTCTTGTCGGTCCGGAACTTCTGCGAGTACGCGAACGGAGAATTCTCGTTGGCGGATGGCGGCCGGTATACGTCGTATCGCAAGCCGTACGTCAAAGTGACGTTGGATCGCGGCTTCCAGGAATCCTGCGCGTAAAGACCAGTGAAGAGCGAGTTGTATTGGATCGAGGGCTCACCGAACCACTGAGTGTACTGGGTATACGCGCGCGGATTGCTGCCATCTTTCGCCGAAAGGTAGGCAGCAATAGTTGGAAACGTGTAGAGACCAAAGGTGGGAGACACCTGCTGGTCGCGGATGGATCGAATGCTACCGCCGATCTTCAAGGAGTGCGAGCCGATGTTCAGGCTGAAGTTCTCCGTCACCTCGGGGACGGCTTCTTCGTAAAGGAAGCCGGCGTCTACTGAGTTGCCGAAGTTGGCAACGTTCGCGACTGTGATGGCAGGACCGGTTCCTGTGGCGGAGAAACGATTGTTGGCCTGGCTGCGATACGCGATCTGGAAGCGGAGTTCGTTCACCGCGTTCGGCGATAACACGCTTACGAGCTGCGCGGCGCCGGCATGCGACCGGTCGACAAACTCGAAGTAGCGATCGAGAAGGAACAGCCCGCCGGTGGTGGAGTTGTTATACGGCGAGTTGTTGCGGTGCCCGCTGTAGCGCAGCGCAAGGCGATGATTCGATCCAAGCTGCCAGTCGGTCTTGCCGATAAAGAACGTGACGTCCTGATTGAACGGGATGGCGTCGGCGAAGTTCGAGGGTAAGCCGAGTTGCGCGATGGTCGCGGGGCTCACCGTGACAACAGCCGGCAGGTCTCGCTTCACACGCTCATAGCCACCGAAGAAGAAGAGCTTGTCGCGAACGATCCGGCCTCCGACATCACCAAAACCCGAGTCGACGTTGACGTCAGGTGTCGGCTGTGTAGGCCGGAGGAGCGCGGGACGGGCACTCATCGGCGTGCGGCGGAAGAGATAGGCGGCCTCGCCGTGGAACTCGTTTGTGCCCGAGCGGGTGATGGTGTTGAATACGGTTCCTACGGTGTTGCCGTATTCCGGAGCGAAGCCGTTGTTGACGGCTTGCACTTCCTGGACCCAGGTTTCCGAGATGGGAAGCAGGCGAATACCGGCGCGATCGCTCTGCACGTTGTTGCTGCCATCGAGCTGGTAGTTGATGCGGCCGGTGAAGCCGTTCGCGTTGACCTTACGAGGCACACCAAACTCGGTGTTGCCCCGGCCGCTGACATTAGGCTGCTGCAGGATGAAGTTATACGGGTTGCGCGAAACGAGCGGCAGATTCTGGACGGCGTTCGAGGAGAGGGTAAAGCCGAAATCGGTGCGGCTGGCGTCGACGATGGGGGCTGCGGCGTTCACCGAGATTTCCGTGGCGACAGTGCCTACTTGGACGGTGACGTCAATCGTCGCCGGGGCTCCAGCGTTCAATCGAATGCCGGTCTGGCGGTAAGGCGCAAAGCCTTGAGCTTCGACTGTGACCGAATATTCACCCAGCGGCAGCACATTCAGCCGATAGATCCCTTCGCCAGTTGTCGTGGCCGATTGCTGATAACTGGTTTGAAGATTAGTCGCGGTGACGTTGGCTCCGGCGACAGGAGCTCCGCTGGGGTCAGTAACGGTTCCCAGGATTGCGCCGTTGATTGCTGAGGTTTGGGCCTGCATCGCGGTTGCGCTGAGAAACGCACCGAGTGCGAGCGCACGTATAGCTTTAAACATCCATCCTCCTGAAGACTTGTTCTCCGGAATGGACGTACCACCCACCCGGACGTGTTGTCGATTAGATGCGGGGGTGGGGCGTCAGGGTTCCAGTTCATTACGGCGGAGATTGTAGGCAGTACAAATGCAAATGGGAGGACGCTTCCGTCCTCCCATTCCTGTTGCTAGATAAAGTTAAGGCTTACCAGCG
>DASQDN010000732.1:0-4703 GCA_035634155.1 Bryobacteraceae bacterium
CCGACTGATCGCCTGGACTGTGGTCCTGGCGCTGGCGGGTACGGGCGCTTTTTTCGGCTATCGGTACGCTACGGCGGAAGCAGCGGTGGAAGTGCCGGTGGCCAAGACGCGCTCGGCCGAGTTCGTAATTGCGGTGCGGACGCGCGGTGAGATCCGCAGTGTCAACTCGTTGATCCTTTCAGCCCCGCAGGTGCCCAGCCCGCGCATCGTGAAGATTGCCGAGTCCGGGCGTCCGATTCGGAAGGGTCAAGTTGTGGTCGAGTTCGATGGCGCTCAGCAGGAGCAAAGCCTGCTGGAGCGGAACACTACGGTTCGCACAGTGGACAGCGAGATTATCCAGACCAAAGCCTCGCATCGCATGGTGACCGAACAGGATTCCATGAACCAGATGACGGCGCAGTACAATCTGGAACGCGCCAAGCTGGACGCGAGCAAGGCCGAGGTTGTGTCCGCGATCGAAGGCGCCAAGAGCCGCATCGACGTCGGAATTTCCGAAGGCGAATTAAAGCAGGTGAACACGATCGTGGCTGCGCACGGAACCACCCAGCAGGCCGATCTTGAGCGGTTGCAGCAGCGCAAAGATAAGACAGTTCGTGACGTGGAGCGCGCTCGCAGTTATCTGACCAAGATGGTGCTGGTCGCGCCGCAGGATGGAATCGTGAATATACTGCCGAACTTCCGCGCGCAAGGCAACTTCGGTTCGGCCCCGCCTCCCTTCAAGGAAGGTGACGCGGCCTGGACGGGCGCGGCCATCGCGGAGATTCCGGATCTGTCCAACATGCGGATCGAGTTGAACCTGGAAGAGGTCGATCGCGGCAAGCTGCAGATCGGTCAGAAGGTTCGGGTACGAATCGATGCCATTGCCGACCGGGAACTCGAAGCCGAGCTGGATTGGATCAGCCCGATCGCTGCCGTGAACTTCCGCGGCGGCGCCATGAGTGAGAAGACCTTTCCCGCGCGGGCAACGCTGAAGCAACTGGATCCGCGGCTGCGGCCGGGCATGAGCGCTACGGCGGAAGTGGTGATCGAGAGCGAGCCCAAGAGTTTGCTGATCCCGGTGCGTGCCAGCTTTATGCACAACGGCAAGCCTGCCGTATATGTGCAGCAGGGCGACAAGTTTGTGATCCGTCCGATCGAAGTGGGCAAGCGCAACGACACGGACATGATTGTGTTGAAGGGCCTGCGTGAAGGCGAGCAGGTCGCGCTAGAAAACCCGATCGAAGCGGCTAAACGCGCCAAGAAGCTTTAAGGAAATCCGATGAAGAAGATCGTCATACGTCTCGTTATCCTGGCGGTGGTCGTGGGCGCCGGCTATTGGGCCTGGAGCCTGTTTCAGTCGATGCCGCAACGCCAGGCGCAGGTTGCCACCACCAAAGTACGCAAGGGCGACGTTGTGGTCCGCACCTTTGCCCGCGGCGAAATTCGCGCGGTTCGCTCGGTTACTTTGAACGCGCCGAACCTTTTTGGAACGGTGCAGGTAACCGGCATCGCTCCGCTCGGGGCACTGGCAAAAGAAAAGGACATGATTGTCGACTTCGACGACTCCGAGGTTAACTCGCGTATCGAAGAAAAGCAGCTCGAACTGGATCAGATCGAAGAGCAGATGAAAAAGGCTCGCGCCGACCTTGCGATTCGCAACAATCAGGACCAGGTGGAACTGCTTCGCGCCCGATATGCGGTGCGGCGTGCCGAACTCGAAGTAAAGCGCAATGAGCTTCTTCCTCAGATCGATCAGACAAAGAATAATCTGAACCTGACCGAAGCCAAGCGCCGGCTGACGCAGCTCGAGAGCGACATCAAGTCGCGGCAGGAGCAGGCGCAGGCCGAGATGGCGGTGCTGAACGAGCGTCGCAACAAGGGACGCCAGGAAATGATGCGCGAACGCCAGCGTTTGGCGCAGGTGAAACTGCTCTCCCCGATGAGCGGATTGGTGGCTGTGCGGCAGAACCGGCAGGGCATGTTCATTCCCGGCATGCAGATTCCGGACATCCGCGATGGCGATCAGGTGCAACCCGGCATTCCTGTGGCCGATGTTCTGGATTTGTCGGAACTGGAAGTGATTGGAAAAATCGGTGAACTCGATCGCGCCAACCTTCGCGAGGGACAGGACGTGAACATCCGGCTGGATGCGATCGGCGACAAGACTTTCCACGGCAAGATCAAGAGCATGAGCGGAACGGCCTCGGCGAACGTCTTCTCTGGTGATCCGGCGAAGAAGTTTGACGTGGTGTTTTCCCTCGACATGCAGGAACTGCTCAGCGGCCTTGGCGCCACACCGGAACAAATTCGCAAAGTGATGCAAACTGCTGAGGCTAATCGCAAGAAGCCGGCGACGACGGCATCCGCCTCTCCCATGGGTGGAGGCGGCCCGGGCATGGCGATGCAGGCAGGCGGCTTCGAAGGCGGACCAGGGGGCGGCGGCATGCCCGGCATGGGTGGACCTGGCGGTGGCGGCGATGGACCAGGCGGTGGCGGTGGACGCCGCGGCGGATTCGGCGGCGGCCCTGGAGGACCGGGTGGCGGCGGCGGACGAGGTGGTCCGCTGGCTTCGCTCTCTCCTGAGGATCAGGCCAAAGCTCGCGAAGCCATGCAGAAAGCGATGGGAGGCAAGAGCATGCGCGACTTGACTCCTGAAGAGCGTGCCAAAGCGATGGCCGATGCTGCTAAAGCTGTGCCCGCATTAGCGAAAGCTATGGCGGCCGCAGGCGGAGCGGGCGGATTCGGCGGTCGCGGCGGAGCCGGAGGTTCGGGCCAGTTCTCGCAAGCAGATTTGGATAATGCAAAGCTTCCTGCGGCGGCGGGTCCGGAATCGCAGCTCGATGTGCTGCTGCGGCCGGGTTTGTTGGCTGATGTCGAGATCATCCTTGAGAAGATCCCTGACGCGATCAACGTCCCGAATCAAGCCGTCTTTGAGAAAGACGGCAAGCAGGTCGTCTATGTGCGGAATGAGAAGGGTTGGGAAGAGCGCGTCATTCAGCCAGTGAAGCGCAGCGAATCGGTGATGGTAATCGCAGGTGGCGTGAAGCCCGGTGACACCATCGCGATGTCGGACCCCTTTACCAAATCCGGGGATAAGAAGAAGAAAGACAAGCCGGCGGGCGGCGCGGCAGGCAGCCTTCCCGGTGGAGGCCGTTCATGAGTGCGTTTTCAGGAATGGGTTCCGAGCTCAAGATGGGGCTCGCGAGCCTCTTCGTTCATAAGCTCCGCAGTTTGCTGACGATGCTCGGTATGATCTTCGGCGTCGGCGCGGTTGTCGCCATGCTGTCGATCACGGCGGGCGCGCAGAAGGAGATGATGAGCTACATCGACCTGCTCGGTGTAAATAACATCATCATTGAGGCCAAGGAAGCCGTAGACCGCAACGAGTTGCAGGCACGGCGCGCCATTTCCCCGGGACTTACGTTCCGCGATTATCGAGCAATTGCCGAGAACGTCGGTGGGATCGAAGCGGCTACTCCGCGCAAGCGATTCAAGCCGCTGAAGGTGCTGCCCAAGACGGCCCAGGAGCAGCCGCTGCTAATCGGCGTAACCCCCGACTACCTGTCGATCAACAGCTTGAAGATGGTGGAAGGCCGCTTCTTCGATGCCGAAGACGATCGGCGTTCGGCCCCGGTTTGCGTGCTGGGTGAATCGGCGAAGGTGAACCTGCTCGGCTATGACCCGGCCGTCGGCAAGTACGTCAAGATCAACGAGACGTGGCTACAGGTGATCGGCGTGATGGGGCAGCAGGCATCCGGCGACGCAGATATTGAGGGTGTTGAAGTGGTCAACCGCAACAACTTGATCATCGCCCCGCTGAATACAGTTATGCGCCGTTTCGAAGATAACAACAGCTACCTTAAAGATGAGATCGACGGCATTTATATCAAGGTGAAGCAAAATGTCGACTCGATTGAGACGGCCAATGTTGTCGGCGCGATTCTGACGGCGACTCACAAGGACGCCGGCGACTTCAACGTCACCGTGCCGGCAGGACTACTGGAACAGAAGCGCCGCACGCAGTTCATCTTCAGCGTCGTTATGATTTGTATCGCGGGTATCTCGTTGCTGGTCGGTGGTATCGGTATTATGAACATCATGCTTGCCACGGTCCTCGAACGTACGCGCGAAATTGGTATCCGGCGCGCCATCGGCGCCCGCCAGGCGGACATTGTTCGTCAATTCCTCACTGAAGCTGTACTGATTTCGATCATTGGAGGCTTGATTGGCATTCTGTTCGGCTACACGCTTTCCAAGCTCATTGCGACAGCGGCTGGCTGGCAGACCGATGTCACCACAAGTTCCATCGCGGTGGCGTTCGGCGTGTCGGTGGGCATTGGTCTGTTGTTCGGAATTTACCCCGCGGTGCAAGCCGCCAAACTCGACCCGATCGAGGCAATTCGCTACGAGTAAGAAAACCATGCGCGTACTATTTATCACTGCACTTGCGGCTGTCGCCGCCTTCGCTCAGCAAGCGCCGACCGTGGCGAATACGTTGGTCACATCCACACGCACGCCGACGGCGGAAGCTCCGGCGTTCGGGTCCCCGACATACTTCCGGAGGATCTGGACGACGCCGACCCCTCGGGTTGAGCTTCGTGCGCCCGTGCGTTTGGAAGAGTTTGTCCACGACGGGAAGCTCGAGTTGTCGCTGCGAAACTACCTCGACGCCGTGCTGGCGAACAACACGGATATTCAGGTTTCTCGCCTGACAGTGGAAGCGC
>DASQDN010000733.1:0-2824 GCA_035634155.1 Bryobacteraceae bacterium
AGTATGACGTCGTCGGTCTGCTCTACACGCGAACGTGCCCGCTCGCGTGCGCGCACTGCATCATAGAGTCATCCCCTAGGGCCACCGATAAGATGCGGTTTGGCGCCGCGGCCGAACTGCTGCCCGCAATCGCCCGCCATACGACGAGAATCTGCTTCACCGGCGGCGAGCCGCTTCTCTATTTCAATGAAATCCTGGCGTTGGTGAAAGCAGCAAAGCACCTCGGCTTGACGACCAGTGTGGTCTCGGGCGCCGGCTGGGTCCGGCAAGCCCGAGTAGCTGAGGAGCGCATCAGCCGCCTGAGAGATGCGGGCCTCGATAAGCTTTGTGTCAGCGCAGACCGATACCACGAAGTCTACAGCCCGCCTGAACGCGCGCACTTACTCATCGACATCGCACGACGCGCCGGAATCGACGTCATCGTACGAGGCGTGATCGCCGCGAATCAGAACTCCTGCCAGGAAAAGGCGAGATTTGCGCCCGGTGACGTCGTTTACGATCCAGTTCCCCTGGTCCGTCTGGGGGCCGCGCGTAGCCTCCCTGAGGAACACTTCCAATACACGGAACGGCCGCCGAGTGGACGCTGCAAGGTTGCTTTATCACCCGTAGTCGAACCTGACGGCAACGTATTCGCATGCTGCGGTCCGTCCCGTTACGCCCGGAAGTCATCGCCCCTGGCGCTGGGCAACATCAACCACGAATCGCTCGATACAATCCTGTCGCGAGGAGCGCAGGACCCGATCCTGAAGGCTCTCACGCTCATCGGACCCTATGGGCTTCTCGAACTGCTCGAGAAACATCCAGCAACCGAACAACTAGTCCCCATGCGTCGCGGCTACACAGGAATGTGCGAATTGTGTCTGGATATGACGGATTCGCTTGAGGTCGTGGCTGCGTTGCGCGCGCGGCTCACACAAACGGACGCGCAAGCTCTGCTCGCGGCGGCCGAACTCTGGCGCCGCTCACGCGTCCAGCCCGCCATCCCATTCAGCAATGCTTTTCCCATGATTACTTCTACTAAGGAAGCTTCTAATGTCACACATCAGCTATTATCAGCCGTCTGAGAACATCCTGTGCCAGAAAGTAGGCGACGAAGCCGTTCTTTTAGATATGCAGTCGAGCAAGTACTTCGGCTTAAGCTCGGTAGCCACCCGCATTTGGGAACTCTTGGAGGATGGGCAGTCAGTGGACTCGGCTGCCGAAACTGTTGCGGCGCAGTATCATCAACCAGCCGGCCAGGTACTCAAAGACACTCTGGCGTTCATTGAAACAGCGGCCAGTCGGGGACTGCTCAGACAGCGGGCTTGACATGGGCGTATCCCCGGCACGAGCCTTGCTGTTCGCTGGCGCCCGGCTCAACGCGGAAAGCCGAGCATTAGATGAACTGGCTCAGCGTGACGTCGACTGGGCTGACGTTTTAAAGGGCGCAAATTGGCATGGCATAACACCTCTGCTTGCCCGGAACCTCAAATCTGTTACGAGTGTTCCCGACTCGGTTCGCCAGAAACTGATTCGATTCGAACGCGTCAATGCGTTCCGCTCTCTCCACATGGCCACTCGCATCAGGCTGTGCCTGAAAGCCCTGCATGACCACGGCTTGGATGCCATTCCCTGGAAGGGGCCGGCGCTGGCGTTCGAAGCGTATGGTGACCTTACCAGACGTACCTCATGCGACATCGACTTCCTGGTGAAGCCTGGTGAACTGGCCGCTGCACGCAACATCCTCCTGCAAGCTGGCTTCACATTCGAGCCGGACAATGCGGCACTCACCAGCCAGCGCTTGTTGCGCATGGAGAAGATATCCGGAGAAGTCCGGCTCCTGGGTCCCGACAGAAGCTTCTTGGTGGAGTTGCACGCGCAGTTCCTGCATCCCACAATGGCGGATTCGCGCGTCCTGCACGATATGTGGGACCGTTCCTATTGTGGGACTGCTTGGGACGGTCAGCCGATTCGGAAGCTCTGCGTGCCAGACCTGCTTCTCACGCTATGCGTCCACGCGACCAAGCACGGATGGGACCGGCTGAAATGGGTGATCGACATTGCCGCCGTATTGCAGCAACAATCCACGCCTATCGATTGGAGCGATCTGATGAATACCGCCGATGCTTATGGCGTCAGCGGCATGCTGCTGCTGGGACTCGCCCTGGCCCACCGCAATGCAGGCGCGTCACTCCCCGGGGAAGTACTCGCCAGGATCGACGCGCATGCAACTCTTAGGAAGATTGTCGAGGAACAAGATCAGGTGTATGTTACCGACACCCTTCCGACCTTGCAACTGACGCATGCTCTGAAGATGCGGACCGCCATGGAACCGTTGTGGCGACGCGCGGCTGTGGCGCTCCGCGAAGCGGTTGGTGTGACCTCGGTTGACGTTGCTGAGTTCCCGGCCTCCGATCGCTGGTTGTGGCTTGTTCCGCTGTACCGGCCGTGGCGCCTGGTGCAAAGGGTCTCCCGTCCGTGATGGGAACCACCGCAACGATATGGTCATCGCGATGGCGTGCGCGTTGGGCGAGGCTCGGTCGGCCAGATGCATGTTTCATTGCGCGCGCCATCGTAATCCTGGCCCTGATACGCGTGGCGTTGTGGCTCTGCTCATTCAGGCAGGTCGTCAAGCTGACGGATCGTTTTTCCCCTCCGTCTTTTCCCGGCGTAGAAGCCGCCACGCCTGACCGATGTGCCCGCTGGATACCGGTTGCGGCCCGACTGGTGCCGCGGGCATCCTGCCTGACACAGGCGCTCGCTACCAGATGGCTGCTGAGATCCATCGGCGCCGAATGTGAACTGCAGGTCGGCGTTGCTAAACGGCTTGGAACGTTCTCTGCTC
>DASQDN010000734.1:0-4687 GCA_035634155.1 Bryobacteraceae bacterium
GCTTCTACCGTGGTGGCAAACACAATTCGGTCGCGGTTCGAATGGTACAAAATAGCACGCCCGCCGATCGGGTCGCACGCCAGAACCAACCGGCGGTTTACGACATCCCAGCACGCGTACGCGAAGTCGCCGAGCAGACGCCGGCACGCATCGTCCTCCCAACGCTCGATCGCTGCGGCAACCAAAGCGCCATCGGGCAGACTTTTGCCTCCGGCACGCAGCCCCAGGGAACGAATCAGGTCAGCGCGATTGTCCAGGCGTCCGTCGAACACAAGCGCTTTTCGGCCCCCCGCAAGAACCATGGGAAGCCTTTCCCATCTGTCCTCCGGCGTAATCAGCGATTGATGGTGTGCCAGTATCCCTTGTTTGGGAGCACGCCAGATGCGGGCGCCTGAATTAGCGCGCAGCACGTCGTCTGAGAGTGTTAGCTCGACGCCGCTTTCCTGCGCTGCTATAAACGCGCCCGCAAAGAACGACATAAATTACGATTGGGCAGCCGCGTGATCACCGTCCTGTTCAGCTAACCACCCGGCGTTCTGAGTGGCAGAACCGATGTCAAAACGCTCCAATGTGGGCGTGGTCCAGTCTTTCTTCTCGTCGGGTGTGGTGGCGGCGGGTTCGATTGCCGCTTCCGGCAGTTCCGCGATCGTTTGATGATTCATTGCGTGTCGTCCTTTTGAAATTGGAATGCGATGATATAGTGTCCCTGCATTCCGGAAATTCTCCGTTGCAGGGCACACCACCCGAACGCGCGATGGATTCAAGTGATTTCTTTCTCGCCGGCTGGCGAGTCCGATCGCATTTTTCGTTACCTGAACTTCTGCCCTGGGCCGGTGACCCGCACCAATCTGTCGATCTCCTGATCAGCGCGGCGGAAGGGGTTCCCGACGTGCCGTCTCAGCTTGTCTTCGACAACCACGTATCTCAAGTCGCCCCGGATCGTTCCTGCTGGGTCACGCTTCCGGGTATTGCCAGGTTCTTCATCCATTCCGACGCAACACAAATCCACGTCGCCGCGTACCGCGGCGATCCCGCTGCTCCTGCCGTTCGTTTGTTCCTGCTCAGCACGGTTCTAGCAATCGTTTGCCACAGGCGAGGATTGCTACCAATGCATGCAAGCTGCGTCGAGATCGGCGGCCGCGCAGTCCTGTTCACCGGGCCTACCTGCGCCGGCAAATCGCTGCTAGCAGCGGCTTTCCTACGCGCCGGTTGCCGCGTCTTATCCGACGATATCGCCGTGCTGAACGTGGCGGCGCCAACCGGACCGGCCGTGCTGCCCTCCTTCCCTCGCCTGAGGCTTTGGCGCAGCGCTCTCAACGAACTCGGCTTCTCTTTAGAGGACCTCCGCCGGAGCCGCCCGGAGCTAGAAAAGTACGACATCTCCACCGAAAACGCGTTCATCGCCCAGCCCCGGCCGCTCACCGCCATGTACCATCTCCGCCGCTGGCGAAAGGGAATTGAGGTCACCACCACACGGCTGTATGCCGCGCGCGCCATGCGGGACGCCGCGCAAGCCGTTTATTGTGCACAGCCAGGTCGAGCGCTCGATCCCGAGCCGGCTTCCACACAGCGCATTGCTGGCCTGTGCTCGGGAGCGTCTTCGCACATTCTGTACTGCAAGCCGGGCCTCGACAGCATATCGGCCATAATCACAAACCTCCTCCAGGAGCACAACCACCACCTGTGACCGGGTTCTACTGGCTCGCATCCTACCCGAAATCGGGAAGCACATGGCTGGCTCTCGCGCTCGGCAGCTTGTATCGCGGCGGCGGGCCTGTGGAGTTCACCGGAGAAGCAATCGGCTTTCCTCAAGCCGCCTCGCGTGATGCATTCGACTCGACCTTGGGCCTGGAATCGTCTAACCTAACGGCCGAAGAAGATGAACTCCTCCGGCCTCGTGTCTACGAAATGCTTGCAAAGCAAGCCGCGGATCCGTTGATCCGGCGCGTTCACTCCGCGTTCGTGAATAACAAAGCTGGTGAGCCACTTTTTCCGCCCAGATTCACTCTCGGAGTGGTTTATCTGGTTCGAGATCCGCGCGATATCGCCGTGTCTTATGCTCACTACATCGACAACACAATTGACGCCGCCCTCAGAGTCATGCGAGACCCGGACGCGGCGATTGCCGCGAAACCAGGAAACATCTCGCCATTGCTAAGCCAGCGTCTGCTTACCTGGAGCGATCACATTCGAAGCTGGCGGTCTGCGAACCTGCCTTTATTGCTGATTCGCTATGAGGATATGCTGAAGCAGCCCGAGCATACCTTAGGCAGTGTTGCCTCGTTCCTGAACTGGAACGTAGAGCCGGCGGTAGTTGCGGCCGCAGTGGAAGCTACGCGGTTCCACCGGCTCCGCTCGGAGGAAGAAGAGCACGGATATGAGTTCGGCGCTTCACGTCCATTCTTTCGAAGCGGTCGCTCAGGAAGTTGGAGGGAAGCGCTCTCGGAGGATCAGGTAAGACAGATTGAACTGGACCACCGTCCGATGATGCTCGAACTCGGGTATGACCCGACAACCTGATTTCGCACGTCGCCGCATCGGCAAATACACCCCATCTCCCGGTCCGGTCTGCTGGAATCCGAGCTGTTCATACAAGCGGCGTGCTGGATTGAACACCGCCACGTTCAAGGAGACACAAAGTCCTGCCGACTCGGCTTGGTCGATGACGGATCGAAGCACAGTTGTGCCCACCCCTCGGCCGCGATACTGCGGGAGCAGGGAAATATCGACAATTCTCAATTCACCGCCGCCTTGAAACACGTACAAACGGCCGGCGGGATTGTCGTCGACGAGCACAATACAACGCGCCGCTCCGGCGTAAATGCGGTTGTAATGCATGGTTTGCGCCTGAAACTGCATCGATAGGAACGCGGCCTGCTGCTCGCTGGTCCAACCGGTCAGTTGCATCTCCTGCTCTCGCGTGGAAGCGAAAAGCCGCGCGAGGAATTCCCTGTCGCGCGGCTCTTCCGGGCGGAGCGACAGCACAATCCTGCTATGCGTGTTCACTGCCTGCCGCAAGTCTGTCATGTGTGCTTCTACTGTGGAGGTGGATACTCGCCCTGTACACAGATGCAGAAGTAGAAAGGCACATACGGCTGCATGTTGTTGTGCGGCTGGCCGCCTCCCGTGTTCTGAACCATCGCCACCGACATATTGCTATCCGGTGTGTTCTGATTCTGCATCGAGTAGTACGCGATGTTCCCGGACATGGCCCGCGACAACAGTGAATTGGAAGTGGGTGTGCCGGTCATTCCGCTGGTCGAACTGGCGGAGGCGCCATTCACCTGATGCGTGTGGTTTGCCACCTGCGCAAGAGACACCGTCACCGTCGGCGCGCCTAGCGCATCGCCCGCTGAGAGGGTGGCCGCAACACTTGGAGCGCCGTTTGTCACTCCCGTACCGATCGGTGTTTGGCCCAGCAGATTCGGAAGAGTGAAGTAGGTTTGGTTATCCGTCGGACCGTAGTTGTCGCCCAGCAAGCTGTACAAGGCGGTGTACTGCTGGATCGACTTTTTCGAGCCGTCGCATAGCAGCCAGCCTTCTGGAACAAATCCGAAAGCAAAGGCGCGGATCTCGCCCATAAATCCATCCATAATGGTTATCTCCCAGGTCCCTAATTAAACGTCGGATATAGCCCGTTCACGCAGATGATGTAATTGAAGGCAAGGCATGGCATCACGTTCGAGTGTGCCTGGTTCGAACCTTCACTGCTCAGCATCGCTCCATCAAATTGCCGGAGCGTAGTTCCCGCATTATTCGGAACATAGGCTGCAGACGGGCTAGGCAGGGCCGCGAAAACACCATTCACTGGCGACAAGCTGGTTGCGGCCGCCGTGGAGGCCTGCATTGCGTGAACATGGGCGGTCTGGTTGGCCGATAACGTAACAGCATAGGAGCCAAAGTTCTGGCCGAGCGTATAGCCCGTCAGCCCAGGACCTTGTCCATAGCCGGCGACGAGCTTGCCTTGCAGGTTGGGAAGGTTGAATGTAGCGCCGCTGCCGCCATATTGCGTTCCGATCAAGGAATACAAGCCTTCGTATTCACTGATGTTTAACGACTGGCCATTACATGCCAGCCAGCCTTGCGGAATGTTGTTCCCCGCAAAGATGCGAACTTCTCCGATATATCCTTCAGCCATGTTTGTTGGAGTTCCTTTCTATCTTTAGCTGCGCGGCGGGAATATGCCCACGGTCGATATGCAATAGTTCATCGCAATTGTCGGCTGGCGATTCTCATGGGCGATGGGAACTGGGCCCGCGCCCGAGCTGGATACCGAGTCCGGTGAGATCGACACCAGGTTGTTCGGAGCCCCATAAAGATTCGCTGCGGCTGGCGGCGGCGGTGTCACCGGCGGCGTCGTATTCTGTGCCGGAAACGCGCTCAAGAGCGCGCCAGAGTTGCCTGCCGTGCCGTACGCCATCACCGGATGATTGTGCTGGGGCAACTGCGCCGTCGTCAGGGCCACCGTCTCGGCTCCGCCGGCCACGCCCTGCTGAATGGTCTGGCTAACCTGTAACGGTACCCGGCCGCGCAAATCCGGGACATTGAACGTCGTCTGACCGTTCCCGCCGTATTTCGTGCCAAGCAGCGAATAAAGCGCCGCGTTCGAGTTGATTTGCAACGATTGGCCATTGCAGACAACCCAGTCGTTCGGTACTTGGCCGAACGCAAACAGTCGAATCTCACC
>DASQDN010000735.1:0-3796 GCA_035634155.1 Bryobacteraceae bacterium
GTCGACCTCATCCCAGTTCCTTTCCATCCGCACCATCTGGACTACGATCTGAATCTTGCTCTTGCACTCGTGCTTCATCCGTGCGAACCGGAGGAAGTTATCCCTAACCCTTTCGAACCTGGCGCCCTTGCGGTAATACTCAAACGACTCTTTGGTGGACCCGTCGAAGCTCAACGTGACATGCTCCAACGGGCCGTCCAAAAGCTTTTCGGCGGCATGCTCATCGAGCAGCGTCCCGTTGGTAGATAGCAGTGTGGAAATGTTATGCGTGGAGCAGTATTCCACCCGGTCAAAGATCTTCGAGTCAAGCAGCGGTTCGCCCAGTCCGATGAGCATCATGTGCTCGGCCGACTTTCCCGCGCCTGCCACCAGGCGTTGGAAGATCTCGTCGGGCATGTCTTCCTTAGGCTGCTTGTGGGTTTCCCGAGGGCACATGGGGCAGTACAGGTTGCACTTCGCCGTTGTCTCGACGATGTACTCCACCGGTAGGCCGCTCAGCTTCGCCTTTCCCCGGAGGTATCCCCACAGAAGGCGTGCGCGATTCAGAGCACGCATGTCTATTTATTGTATCCGCGCGGCTTCCGCGGGAATCCGCGATGATGTTAACAGATGAATATCACGCTCACAGGAGCCTCTGGTTTTATCGGCAAACGGCTCATCGAGCGCCTCCTTGCCGTTGGTCACCGGCTGCATGTGCTCGGACGCCATAGACCTGCCGCGGCGCCGCCTTTGGTTGGTTTTACCGCGTGGGACGCCAACAGCGGAGAGATCCCCGACGAAGCCCTTCGGCAGGTGGATGCGATCATCCATCTGGCGGGGGAGCCGGTTGCGCAACGCTGGAACCGCGAAATCAAGAGCCGGATTCGCAATAGCCGAGTGATCGGGACGCACTCCCTTGTGCAAGCGCTGGCCGCGCGCAGCGAGCGCCCGCATACCTTCATCAGCGCTTCCGCAATCGGATACTACGGCAATCGCGGCGACGAGGTGCTGACCGAGCAAAGCTCACCCGGCGCCGGCTTCCTGTCCGAGGTCTGCGGGGAATGGGAACGGGAAGCGCGCCTCGCTGCCGAACTCGGGATGCGTGTGGCTCTTGTGCGGATCGGAATTGTGCTGGGCAAAGAAGGGGGAGCGCTGAAGCAGATGCTGCCGCCGTTCCGGCTCGGGATGGGCGGACCCATGGCCTCGGGCACGCAGTGGATGTCCTGGATTCATGCAGACGACTTGGTGGAGGCCCTGATGTTCGCACTGCGAAACGAAGCCATTTCCGGGCCGGTCAATGCCACCGCTCCGAATCCGGTTCAGAATGCGGAATTCGCCCGGGCCCTGGGCGAGGCGTTGAACCGACCCGCCGTGCTGCATACCCCTGCTTTCGCCTTGAAGGCAATGCTCGGTGAGGCCGCAGAAGTAGTGCTTGCGAGCCAGCGTGTTATGCCCGAGGTTTTGCGCCAGGCAGGATTCCAATGGGCGCATCCCCAGATTCGCGAGGCGCTGGCCCGCGCCATCTGACCAGCCGTTTATTGCTTCCAGTTCTTGTACAAATCGGCAACTTTCGCGCTGTCCGCGTCGCCCGGGTGAATAACGACGCGATACCGGAAGCGCAACGACTTGCCGGCGTCGATCGTGACGCTGCCGTCCTTGGTCTTGTCGTTATAGAAGTCCCGGTCTCCGAACGGGTTGGCGGCAAATAGCCCGTAGTCGCGCGAGTGCCACGTCGTGGGGTGCTTCGGATTCTTCGAATGGTCGAAAATCGCGATGCCAACCGGTTGGCCGTCGATCGTTCCGGAGTAGTCGACCCACGGTGACGGCTTTCCCCACACTTCCTTCATCTTCCTGCCGCCAGCGGCGTTCGTCATTGTGCCGGTTCCGCGCGCTTCTTTGAGCTGGTCAGAAATGCGGATGCCGAAGCTGCCCTCTTTCGTGTCGCCGAACTTCACCGGTTGTTCTAGCGCGGTCAGCGTGATGTCGACATCGATAATACGGCTGTTCGCATCGCCGCTGAACGTCATGCGCCGATTCTCACGCAACAAGGCCTTGCCCTCGTGATTCACCCACCGAGCTTCAAACGCGATCTCGCCTGATTTCCCACCGCCCTTAGCGGTTGTAATCTTGTCGGTGACGATGCTGCCGAACGGCGCGTTCCGTCCGGCATGTTCCCAAAAATTTACCCCGTTGACATCGCCGTGATTGAACCAGAGCCCCTGGTGATGCGGATGATCGCGGGTTTCCCCTGCTACATCCTCCATGGGCCAGCGGCGTGTGACCACGACTCCGGAAGGAGCGCGGAGCGGCGCCAGGAACGGCTTCTTCGTCGATTCCCCATAGTGCAAGGTGGTAAAAGGCAGGCCGTCGATAGTCACTTCGACTTTGTCCGTCCCCTGTTTCACTTCAACGGCGGCGAAAACAGGCAGAGCCGCGACAACCGCGATGGCGAGAAAGTGTGGTCGTGTCACGTCCTTATCATAGTCGTTTTTCAAGACTTAAGGGGTATGGAATCAGCGCATTAAGCTCGAAGACGTTCGGCTGGGAAGCAACTTGCGCTAGAATAAGATCTGCTACGTATGAGGAGGCCGACCAGATGGGTCCGTTAGGTGTTTCGGAAACGGTTTTCATCTTCGTCCTCGCGCTACTGGTTTTCGGGCCGAAGAAGCTTCCGGAACTCGGCCGGACAATAGGTAAAGCTATGACGGAGTTCCGTCGAGCTTCCAGCGAACTGAAAGCCACGTTCGACCGCGAGATGACACAGATTGAGCGGGAGAATGAGTCATTGAAGGATGTATCCCGGCAGTATGCCATTGAGGAGCATTCTTACAATCACGATTCTTATTACGACAACGGGGACTACCACTCCGGGTCGTACGATTACAACGCCGCCGACTCCAATTCAGTAAGCGCTTCCGCACCTCAGGGCGCTGACGACCAGGTGGATCGCCAAGAAACGACAGTGGCAGGGACCCACGGCGAAACGCCGACGGAAGCTGGCACTGACGGCATGGGAAAGTCCTCAGAGACGAACGATCCACAATCGGTGAAGTCGTAACTAGTGCCTTCAGAAGACGTTAATAAGGACGACCTCGGCCAATCTGCGCCTTCCGGCGCGAACAACCAACCCGGACAAGTCGAGCCGCCTGGGTCGTCCAATACACATATCGAGCCTAGTTATGACCCTGCTCAGAACGAGTACGGTGGTTATGACGATCCGTACGCCTATAACCCTCATGTGGGCGGCACAGTCGCCGCAGATCCGCCGGAAACGTCTGTCGTGCAGGCCGGCAGCACCCCACCGCCGCCGCCTGCCCCTCCCCGGCCCAGTAAGCCCGCTGATGAGGACGACGAACCGGAAGTGGATGACGAAGGCATGCTGCGCATGTCGTTCCTCGGCCACCTGGAAGAGCTGCGCCTCCGACTGATTTACGCCTTGGCGGGAATGGGCGTGGCCTTTCTCGCCTGTTTGAGTTTTAGCGAGCGCCTTTGGTTGATCGTCAAGGAACCTGCGACCGCAGCCTTAACGAACTTAGGTTATAAAGATACGCAGCTCGTGCAGACGACTCCTATGGAGGTCTTCTCCATCGTCTGGATGAAGCTGCCGCTGTTGTGTTCGATTTTCGCTGCCTCGCCGTGGCTCCTTTATCAGGTGTGGTCTTTCGTGGCGCCGGGTCTTTATAAACGCGAGCGCCGGATGGCTGCGCCGTTTATCATTTCCGCCGCCAGCCTGTTTGTGATGGGCGGGATGTTTGCCTACTTCATCGCGTTCCGGTTCGCGCTTACGTTCCTGCTCGGAATCGGGCAGGACGTTGAC
>DASQDN010000736.1:0-9878 GCA_035634155.1 Bryobacteraceae bacterium
GCACCTACCAATTCAACATAACCGTACCGGACGTGCCCAACGGCGACCATCAAGTGGTTGTCCAGATAGGCAGTGTTCGAACGCAGGAAAACGCGTTTATCACAATACAGAGGTGATGGGATGAAAAAAGCAGTTCTGTTCGTTTTTGCCGCCAGCTTACCGCTGATGGCTAGATCCGGCGGCGCTCCCGCGGGGCATACGGGGGCCCCTGGCGATGCCGTCTGCACAGCTTGCCACCGAGGCAACGACCTCAACTCGCCCGGAGGTAGCGTCCGCATCCAGGCCTCTCCCTTCCGGATGGGCCAGGCGCAGACGCTCCGCGTGACCGTCAGCCACCCGGAAGCAGCTCGATGGGGCTTTCAGATCACCGCGCGCTGGGCGAAGGACCCGACCCAGAATGCAGGCCGCTTCAACGCTCCCAGCGGCGATGTACAGGTGCTGCCAAATAACTACGCGACCCATACGGCTCCCGGTACCACCTCAGGCGGAGCTGGCGGCGCCAAGACCTTCGAAGTCGAGTGGGTAGCCCCGGAAGGCGCGGACGACAGCGACATCATCTTCTACGCTGCCGGAAACGCCGCGAACAACAGCAGCAACAATCAAGGTGACCGCATCTACACCACCTCTACGCGTATTCAAGCCGAGGCCACCTGCGGATTCACCGAGCGCCCTGTGATTACTGGAGTGGTTGATGGCGGTTCCTTTAATCGAGCCGGTTCCGCAGGCGCCATTCTTACCATCAACGGCCGCAACTTTGCGGTCGTCAATACTCGCCGCGATGCGACTCTAGGCTATGTGCGAGACAGCAACTTTCCCAAAGAACTTGGCTGCATGGCGGTAGAAATAGGCGGCCAGCGAGCACCCATCCTGTTCGCTTCGGATCAACAAATCAACGTACAAGCCCCTGCTTTAACAACTCTGGGAGACGTGCCGGTGCGGGTCATCATGAATCCCGATCGTTCCAATGCCGTCACCAGCGATGCGGCAAATATCCCGCTGCAAGCGACGTCACCCGCGTTCTTCACTTTCAACGGACGCAGCGTGGCCGCCTTGCTGGCAGGCTCGGCGCAGATTATCGCGGATCCGGCGGTGGTGCAAGGCGCACGTCCTGCCCGGCCGGGCGAAATCATCGAATTGTACGCCACTGGATTGGGCCCAACGAATCCCGCCGTAGCTCCCGGAGCGCTTGCGCCTGCCATGGCGGTTCCGACCACGCAGAAAGTAGAAGTCACGATCGGGAACACCAGGTTACCGGATTCGGAAGTGCTTTACTCAGGCTTGGCCCCGGGGAACATTAGCGGCCTGCAGCAAATCAACGTTCGAATTCCCACCACTGCCGCGAACGGGGATCTGTCGATCCGGCTGTCGGTGGCTGGCAATCAGTCTGTAGCTGGAACTACCATTCCTGTCCGCGCTGCTCAATAACCCCTCTTAAAAACGGGGCGTTCTTCTCCGAACGCCCCTATTTTTCCCTTACGTCCCTCGAAACAACCGCATCCCGAGCACTTCCGGCAAACCTGCCTCGAAGATTTTCTGCGCCGCGAGACCCACGTTGTATTCCGAGCGGTGATAATTCACACGACGCTGCTCGGAGTCGTAGATGGCATACGCCGCGCGCGGGTCGCGATCGCGGGGCTGGCCGACCGAACCCGGATTGAGGAGATAGGCGGTCGTGTCATCCACAAACACGCTCGCCTCCGCGATATGGCGCGGTCCATTGCGATGAAGCTCGAAGCCGCCCTGCAAGTGCGTGTGTCCGAAGAAAGACAGAGTGCGCTCAGGCTCGATTTGTTCCACGTCGGACACGTTCACCAGGTACTCGTCCTCATCGTCGGGAGAGCCGTGGAGGATCGCGAAGTCCTGAACGGTGACCGGGCCTATCGGCAAGTTAGCGAGATAAAGGCGATTGTCCTCGGTCAGGATTTCGGCTGTCCACAGCGCGGCAGCTTTCGCGATCGGATTGAACCATTCAAGGTCCGTGAGACCGACCGCGGCTCGGTCGTGGTTGCCGCGTACCACCGCCGCATTGGTCGCTCGACACCAATCCACCACGCGGTTCGGCTCGGGACCATAGCCGACCAGATCGCCGCAATTGAGGACAATGTCGTACTGTCCTTCGGCCTGGTTCAGCACGGCGTCAAGGGCGTCCCAATTGGCGTGGATGTCGCTGAGGATTAAGAAGCGCACAGGCGAATTAGGGCTACCTCCGGAGGCGCGCCCAACCGAGCCGGAGCCCCTACCGTGCCTACGCCTCGGGTCACGAACAGGGATTTGCCGTCGCGCGAATAGCGCCCATAGATGTAGGGCGTAAAAAAGCGGGCAATGTTGACATTCCGTTCGAGAATCTCAAAATTGACTTGGCCGCCATGGGTATGCCCGCCGATGGTCAGGTCAAATCCTTGTGACGCCGCCACCGGGAAAACGTCAGGATTATGCGAAAGCAGCACGTTCGTCATGCCCGGCTCGACCAACGCATCGGCGCCGACCAGATACGGGTTCTGCCGGCGCTGGTAATCTACGCCTATCAGGTTCATGCTCGAACTTCCGAACCTCAGAACCTGCGATTGCTGTCGCAGGAACCGGATTCCGTGCCGGGCGCCCTCGCGCGCTGTGTATGCCTCGGCCAACGCGTAGATCTCATGGTTGCCCATGCAGCCGAATGTGCCTGCGTCCGATCGGAGGCTCTTCAAGCGCTGGAGGCAAAGGTCCAACGGATCGCCGACCGTGCTGATGAGGTCGCCCGTGACCAGAGCGATATGGGCTTTGGTCTCGTTCGCCATGGCGACGGCTCGGGTGAGCAGGTCTTCGCTGACGAAAACGCCCAAATGAATGTCGCTGATCTGAACCAGCCGCAGGCCGTGAAGGTCTGCCGCCAGCCCGGGCACCACGATGTCGAACTCGCGGAGTTGCAGGTCATCTCTGCGGAGGAAAGCCACGCTAGCAAGAGCGCCGGGCAAAGCAATCGCAGCGCCGGCGACCTTGCGCAGCATTTGCCGGCGCTCCGTGCTGCTTCCGGAGGAGGTCCAGCGCAATACCGCCAGTACGGGAATCGAGTAGATCGCCCAGGCCGATGTCAGCAGCGCCGCCGCTCGAACCCATGGCGTGATCTCTCGAGGCATGTGCCGCGAAATGCGAATCGGGGCCAACGCCACGCCCGCAATCACCACGCCTGCGGCCAGCATCAACCCGCATCGGGTCCACAATCGTAACTTGCGGTTCCCGATGGATCCGGCGAGATGCCAAAACACGGCCAGCGTGAGGACCGCGAACGCACCTATAAGAACATCCAGCAGATAGTGAGGCCGCAAACCCATCGACGCAATCTTCATTGTACTGGCAGGCGCCTCGCTACAATCGGATAATGCCAATTGTCGTGGTCGGGTCCGTCGCATACGACGGTGTAGAAACCCCGTATGGGAAGGTGGACCGCATGCTGGGCGGAGCCTGCACGTACATCGCTCTGTCAGCGAGTTACTTCAATCCAGTGCAGATTGTCGCCGTCGTGGGAGATGATTTCGACCAGGCGGATGCCGATTTTCTGGCCAGCCGGGGAATCGATCTCTCGGGACTCGAGCGCGTGCCGGGCGGCAAGACGTTCTTCTGGCAAGGCGTCTATTCCCAGGACATGAATGACCGCACGACGCTGCGGACCGACTTGAATGTCTTCGCCGATTTTCAGCCCAAACTTCCTGAGAACTACAAGGCGGCCGAGTACCTGCTCCTCGGAAACATTCAGCCAACCTTGCAGCGCAGCGTGCGCGAGCAGATGACGTCGACCCGTTTTGTCGGGGGCGACACCATGAACTACTGGATCAACGATTTTCGCGACGATCTGCTTCAGACGCTCAAGGGTTGGGACTTCCTGCTCATCAACGACAGCGAAGCGCGGCTGCTGTCCGGCGAAACCAACCTGAAGCGGGCTGCCAAGAAGATCCTCGGCATGGGGCCGAATACGCTGGTGATTAAGCGCGGCGAGTACGGCGCGATGCTGTTCCGTGAAGACCAGTACTTCATCGTTCCCGGGTACCTGCTGGACGAAGTGTTCGATCCCACAGGCGCGGGCGACTGCTTCGCCGGAGGTTTCGTGGGAGCGCTGGCTGCTTGCGGCTTCGATCTAAAGAGCGCAAACGTGGATCGTAAGGATCTTGCTCGCGCGGTGATCTATGGCTCGGTGATGGGCAGCTTCTGTTGCGAAAAGTTCGGCGTCGAGCGTTTCCGCACGTTAACGCGGCCGGAGATTGATGCGCGGTACAAAGAGTTCAAGTCGTTCACCGACTTCTAAACGACGGACTGGCATTGTTTCCGGGCCTGCCGGCACGCCGCTGTTGGAGTATGCCGCGGTGGCCGTGCTTCTCACTGCGGTGGGCGTGCTCGCGGCCTGGTGGCATCATGCGCAAGGCTATCCGCTCTACTACGGGGATGCCGAAGCGCATCTGAATATCGCTCGTCGAGTGGTAGACAGCCGAACTCCGGGGTACGACCAGATCGGCACCGTGTGGCTCCCTTTGCCGCATGTGTTGACCATGCCATTTGTCCGGTCGCTAGACTTGTGGCGTAGCGGCATGGCGGGCACAATCCCAGGCGTGGCCTGCTTTGTCCTTGCCGGGACGCTGTTGTTCGCACTCGCGCGATTTGCATTTGCAAGCGCGGCTGCCGCTTTCGCCGCTGCCCTGCTATTTGCGCTCAATCCCAACGTGCTCTACCTGGCGACGACTCCCATGACGGAGCCGGTGTACTTTGCCGCGCTGGCGGGCGTGGTGTACTTCACCGTGCGCGGCAACGCCATAGCGGCTGGACTGTTTTCCTGCGCGGCCTCGCTGACACGTTATGAAGGGTGGGCGCTGATTCCCGCAGCCGGGGTCGTGTTCCTCATCGCCCACGGCTTTCGTCGTGCGTTTGCGTTCGGACTGGTCGCTTCGGTCGCCCCGCTGTACTGGCTGGGGCACAACTGGGTATATTTCGGCAATCCGCTGGAGTTCTATAACGGCCCGCACTCGAACATCATGATCAATCGGGGGCCGTATCCGGGCGAGCATGACTGGCCAAAGGCATGGCTGTATTACCGGTCGGCTGTGCAGCTTTGCGCCGGATGGGGGCTGGTGATCGCCGGCGCAGTAGGTATGCCTGCGGCATTGTTCCGCCGGGCGTGGTGGGCCGTGGCCCTGCTCGCGGTTTCCCCGGCGTTTGTGATGCTGAGTATGCATTCGAGTAACTCGCCGATCTTCCTGCCGCACCTTTGGCCGAATAGCTACTACAACACGCGCTATGGACTAGCCGCGCTGCCGCTGCTCGCGTTTACCGGAGCCGCATTGGTCGCTTTGCTGCCCGATCGGTTTCGCGCGATGGGGGCTGCCGCCGTTGTGGTTGCCGCCACATTGCCTTGGCTAGCGCATTCTCGGCCGGATGCGTGGATCACGTGGAAGGAGAGCCAGGTAAACTCGGAGGCTCGCCGTGCTTGGACGAAGGAGGCTGCCGATTTCTTCAAAGCCAACTACCGCTCGGGCGACGGCATCGTCTTCGGTTTCGGCGACTTGACGGGTGTGGTACGCGTAGCGGGCATCCCCATGCGTGAGCTACTGCATGACGGGAATAATCCTCAGTTCGACGCGGTGCTCGCGCGGCCTGACTTGTTCCTGCACGAACAATGGGCGCTCACAATCTCGGCGGACCGGGTAGCAACCGCGTTGCTGAAGTTGAGCAGGAGCGGCGTTCATTACCAGTTAGTAAAGTCCATCCCGGCGAAGAACAATCCGCCAGTTGAAATCTACCGGCGCGTACGACCGCTCCCGACCCTTCCATGACGATTCCATTTATCAAGGCGCACGGCGCTAAAAACGACTTCCTTCTCACGTGGGTAGCAGATGCTCCGCGTTGCGACCTTCCTGCGATTGCGATCGCAATGTGCAATCGCAATACCGGCGTCGGCGCGGACGGCTGGATGCTGGTCACGCCCGCCGACGATGAGGCTTATGCTTCGATTCGCCTCTTCAACTCCGATGGCAGCGAGCCGGAGATGTCCGGCAACGGCACGCGATGTGCGGCCGCACTCCTCATCGCGGCCGGGCATCGAGATCGGCAAATTCCCATCGTCACCGGCGCCGGCCTGAAGCGGCTCGAACTGATATCGCGCGAAGACAACCGTTTCTGGTTTCAGATGAATATGGGAACGCCGTCCATTGTCAGCACGGGCCCTTTTGAGGTCGCGGGTAAGACTCTGGACACGACTATCCTCAACGTCGGCAATCCTCAATGCGCGGTGTTCGTCGATGCGATTCCCGATGGCTGGCAAGCGCTGGGCTCCGCTATCGAACGTCACCCGCATTTCCCGAATCGAACGAACGTGTCGTTCATCCGGAAGGCGGGCGACAATCGCATCGACGTGCGATTCTTCGAGCGCGGCTGCGGCGAGACGATGAGTTCGGGAACCGGATCCACTGGCGCCGCGGTCGCGGCGATCGCCCGAGGGTTGGTGCAAAGTCCCGTGGTGGTGGACACGCCCGCCGGCGAAATGACTCTTACCTGGAACGGTGAGGGCGACGCGAGCCTGACCGGCCCTGCCGAGATCGTGGCACGCGGCGAGTTCTATTATCAGCAATAAAAAGGGCCGGCCCTGGTGAAGGCCGGCCCGAGTTGGACGAAGATCGAGACTCCCTAAAACACCAGGCGCAAGCTGACCTGCGCCCGACGCGCGTTGGTGCCGTCGGGGAAACCTTGGCTCGCGTTTCCCGATCCGAGGCCGGGAGTGGGATTGAAGGTGCGGTTCGTCACCGAGTACGCCTCGGTCAACACGCCTGTGTCGTAAACGTTGTTGAACACGTTGAACGCTTCGAAGTTCAACCACATCTTGACCCGCTCGGTGAAAGGCAACTCGCGGCTCAACCGAGCGTCCACACGCTGAATGCTGTCCGTCTTGAGCGTGTTGTAGGGAAGGAACGGAACTCGAAAGGTTCCGCCGTAGCCGTTCACGGTGTTCGTAAACGGAGCGCCAGGATACGGTGTGCCGCTCACGCGGGCCGTCGCCGTGGCGAACTGCGGTGAAGCGATCGTCGTGATCTGAGACAGTTGCCATCCGTTGATCAGGTAGCGTGCCGCCCAACTCGTGCTGGAGGTAAACCTCGGCGACCAGATCGAGTTCATGATGAGGCGGTGACGCTGATCGAGCGCCGAGCTTCCTTTCTCGCCGGCATTGTCGCCATTGATGAAAGTCCTCGGGAAGTCATACGTAAGCGCGTTGTTGCCCGCGCCGATGTTCAAGTCGATGGCATGCGACCACGTGTAGGCGACCGATCCCTGCAGGCCGTGCGAGAAGCGCTTGTTCAACTGAGCGATGAATGCGTTGTACCAGCTCTGCCCGCCGTTCTCGATCTGCATAATGCGCTGATACCGCGGATCGACGCGATTGGCCGTCAGGTAGCCCGGCGTGGAGAAGGTGCCCACCTGGTTGCCGCTGGCATCGTTGACGCGATACGTGATATCCGGTCCAGGAGCGCCGATGTTGAGATCGCGGTTGGTGAACAACTGCACACCGCGGCTGTAGACATAGGACAGCGTCAGGCCGAGATCGCGAGTCAGTTCCCGCTCGATCGACAGGTCGCCCTGCAGCGTGTACGGATTGCGGAAATCGGGAGAAGCGAAGAACGTGCTGACACTGCCCTGAGGTAATCCCCCCACGCCTGACAATCGGTTCGGGAAGATGGGCGCGCCCGGAGTATTCGGGAACACGATCACGGAGGGCTGGTATACGCCGTTTGAGAAGTTCAGCGTCTGCAGGACCGCTCCATGGAAGCGAGCGAAGAACACACCGAAGCCCGCGCGAAGCACGGTCTTATCGCCGAAAGCATACGACAGGCTTGCCCGTGGCGCGAAGTTCTTGGTCGGCGAGTTGATGCGGCCAGTCTGCGGATAATCGGGATTCACCAGCTTCGGCTGCGGGATATCGGTGTATTCGTACCGGAGCCCCATGTTCAGCGTCAGCTTGTTGGTTGCACGGAACTGGTCTTGAATGTAGAACCCATAGTCCTTCGTGGTGAAGTCGAGCACAGGATCACCGAAGGCGTGAGTGTATTGCTGATAGTTGGGAAGGCCGTTGGCTCCGCGAACGCCGTTGAAATCAAGCGCGAAGCTCTGGAAAGTTGGGTATGTGTAGGAGCCGGACTGGTTTCGTAAGATGCGTTGGTAGTCCTGGGTGCTCATGATATCCACCCCGAACTTGAGCGCATGGCGACCAAGGTTCCAGCTCAGGTTGTCCGCGATCTGATAACGATTCTCGCTGGGGTTCAGGCGCGGATAATCGGTCGCCGTTCCCACCGGAGTACCCGCCACGGAAACGCCCAGCAAACCCGTGAGCGCCGGGATGAAGTCAGGGTTAACCTCGTCGAACAGGCGATCCTTGAACCAGCCAAAACGAAGCTCATTCACCATCGTGCTGCTCGGCACTGCCGTCCAGGCAAGGCGGCCATAGCGAGTTCGCACCGACGAGTTGGCGTTGTTCGCAGCCAGATTGTTGCTGGTGGTTGTCACCTGGCTCTGGATCCCGTTCGGTGAAATCCAGTCCATGTAGTTAAAGCTTGCGCTCAGAGAGTTGCGTTCGTTGATCTGATAATCGAGCTTTCCGAACAGCAGGTCCGAGTCCGCCTTACGCGCAATGACGATGTTGTTCGATCGGAACATGTATGCGCGCGCCGCTTCGCACTGCGCCGGAGTTAACGGCGAGGGGCACACGCCCGTGAAGTTGCCGATCGTGTCCGTAAATGATCCGTTGATGATGCGGTTGAACCCCGGGTAATTACGACGGGTAATCTCGCCGTTGAAGAAGTAAAAGAGCTTGTCCTTCTTCAGCGGTCCGCCGAGGCTGGCGCCCGCCTGATGCCGCCATTCGGGAGGATTCAGGTTGGCGTACCGATCGCGAGCATTCAGCGTGCGATTGCGGAAGAACCAATCTGCGGTGCCATGAAGGTCGTTGCTGCCCGAGCGGGTGACTGTGTTGACCACACCGCCGATAGCGCGTCCATACTCGGCCGAATAGCCGTTGGACAGCACCTGGAACTCCTGCACGGCATCCTGCGAAATCTGCGTCGAAATGCGTGTGCGGCCGGCGTTTTCGTTGTACAGACCCTGGGTGGTGTCGTTTCCATCGGTCAAAAACGTGTTCCCGCCGGCAACGCCGCGGAAGCTGACCAAGCCGAACGTGCCGTCATTGGTAACGCCCGGCGTCAGGAGCACAAACGAGTCCACACGGCGTCCGTTGAGAGGGAGATTGTCGATCTGAGTGGTGTTAACGACCTGCGATACACCGACCTTCGTCGTTTCCACGATCGGCGCGCCACTGGTCACTTCTACCGTTTGCGCCGCGCCGGTCACGGCCAGCGGAACCGTCAGGTTCAACTGCTGGCCGACTTGCAACTGAATATCCTTGCGTTCGTATAGCGCAAAACCTTGCGCCTCCACGCGAACCGTATAGCCGGGCGCCGGCGTCAAGGACGGCGCGGTGAAGATACCTTCTGCGTTGGTTTCGATGTTCCGGGTGATACCTTTGGATTCGTTCGCGACCGTCACTTTCGCGGATGGGATGACCGCGCCGGACGCGTCCTGGACAACACCGGTTATGCTACCCAGACCAGCCTGTTGTGCGAACGCAGCACCGGCTAGGCCCAAGCACACGAGAACTGTAAGCACTAGGTGTGATTTCATAAGACCCAATATGTCCAGCTTACCAAGCCTCTGTTACAGTTGGGTTACGGAGACGCTACAGGTCCTGTAAACTCGGTCTGATTTGGCGCGCTAAATAGGAACTGCCACAATAGCAGGGAATGATCGAAATCGTCTTGAAAGGCGCCCATGCCGGCGCTGCGAAGGTGGTCCTGTTTGACTTCGATGGG
>DASQDN010000737.1:0-2281 GCA_035634155.1 Bryobacteraceae bacterium
GTAGAAGCCATGCTGGCCTTTCCGGGGGTTTCCTGCGAAGCCGATCTTTCCTCCATCGCCCACCTACTGCTGGACGCCCCGCCTTTACTCGGCAGCACGGGTTTTCGTGACATAAAGCTAGTTCCTGCCGCCCACATCCTCACGTGGTCCGCCGCCGGCACAACTGCCCGACGATACTGGTCGCCGGATTTCGGAAAGAAGATTCGATACCAGCGCGAGGACGAATACGTCGAGCACACCCGCGAACTGCTCGACGAGGCTGTTCGCTGCCGGCTACGCACGCTCGGTCCGGTTGTATGCCAGCTTTCCGGTGGATTCGACTCTTCGGGAGTGACGGCGACTGCGGCGAGGCTGCACGAGGGCGGGCCGGTGTTCTCGATCACGGCTGTTCCGCAGACAGGCGTTCCTGTATGCCCTACGGGCGGCCGGATCTTTGTCAATGAATGGGAGCATGCAAGCGCGGTTGCCGCCATGCACCCGAACGTGACGGCGTATGCGGCGCAGGCGGCTGCTCCTACGTATACCGACCCGCGAATCCTGTTTCAATTCCGCGGGATGCCGGTTCGAAACTTCCTCAACGTGTCATGGTTCGGTACAGCGAACCAGATGGCGCGGGACCTTGGGGCGAAAACTCTGCTTATCGGGTCCGCTGGAAACGCCACGTTGAGCTGGAAGGGCATGGAAGGGCTTCCCGACCTCATCCGTCCTCGCAGCTTGTGGGCCCTTCAGCGGGAAGTGCTTTGGCTGTCCAGGCAGGGTGTCCAAAGCCCTTGGCAAACCTATCGGCGCAACGTGCTTCCGGCGCTCCTTCCGGCCAAGCTACGCGGCATGCTCGCACGGCGCAGTGGTTCGGTACCGGCTTGGTGCAGGGCGTCGGCGATCAGCGCTGAGTTCGCGCTTGATTCGGGCGCGATTGCGATAGCCGCTGAGAACACTGGGGCCCTGGCGGGGCTTGGTTGGGGAGACAGTGCGCGGCTCCGTTGCTTCGAGCGAATGTGGCGTCAACCCGGCAGTTCCCTGCTCCGCCCCTTTTATGGATTGGAGCGACGCGATCCTTTGGCCGACACTCGCCTGGTGGAGTTTTGCATCGCACTTCCGCCCGAGCAGTACCTATTGCGAGGAGTCACGCGCCGGCTGGCGCGGCGTGTGCTTGCGGACCGGATCCCATCGGTCGTGCTCGAGGAACAGCGAGTCGGCAGACAAAACGCGGATTGGTATTTCCGGTTGAGCCATGCGCGTGAGCAGATGAGGGCTAGCCTCGATCGTCTGCAACGGTCGCCTCTGGCCCGCTACGCACTCAATCTGGGACGGATGAGATCGGTGCTTGAAAGGTGGCCGGCGAATGCCGCGGATGCTCAGGCATGTTCCGAAACGTTGGTGGGTGTTCTTTCACGAGGGGCAAACATTGGCGAGTTTCTCGAATGGACGGAAGACGGGTGTCCGCGGCCGTCGGACGTTGGCGTGGAGAGCACAGCGGCTTTGTTCGCTGACCTTTTGTCGGCGCGCTGAGACAAACCGGCCGGCGGGAGTGAACCTGGCGAATAGAGCCCGTAGCGGGCACATGCTCGGGCTCGATGTTTAAGTGCCTGGCACTCGGGAGCAACCACGACCCAATCCTTTCGGAAGTAAAAGCCGTAGTATCGGTACGCGGAGCGATCGGGGTACAGCCGGAAGGGTGCACTGTAGCTCGGGTATGGTCGATGTGTCACATAGGCGGTAACCGACGCTTCGCTAGAGGTGATGAAGCTTGCCTGTTGCGGATTGCGCAAGGTAGTAGCGCTTCGCCAATATCCTCCAGCGTGATCACTGTTGCGCCCTCAATCAGCAGCACGCGGCTGATGATCAAATGTTGAGGAGGTTATCGAATGCGCGCGTAATAGCTCTGCGAACGAACTTGACCTGCTACCCAAAAACCTTACGAAGTTGTTTATGATTTCGGACGAAGGAAAGGGGAATAAGAATGTCGAAGAGCAGGCATACGGAAGCGCAGATGATTCAAGCGCTGAAGCAACTGGAAGCGGGGCGAACCGTAGACGATGTGGCGCGGGAATGTGGCGTTAGCAAACACACGATCGACGCGTGGAAGGCGAAGTACGGCGGCATGGATGTGAAAGAGGCTCAGGAGGTAAAGCAGTTGCGCGAGGAGAATGCGCGGCTGAAGAAGCTGGTGGCTGACCTGAGCCTGGACAAGGACATGCTCAAGTCGGTGATCTCAAAAAACGGACTGAGCTCGAAGTACTGAGGACGGACGTGCAACATCTACGCGATTCGTTCAAAGTCA
>DASQDN010000738.1:0-3214 GCA_035634155.1 Bryobacteraceae bacterium
TAACTAAACGCCCCCAGGCTAGCCCTGTGGCCGTGCATCACTTTCACGAGGCTCGGCTGTCGATGATGAACATCGGTTTGGGTCAGCTGGAAATAGATATTGCCAAGGACAAGATCGTACTTGGCCTTGGTGAATTGACCGGCAACATCTGGAGCCTGGAACCGCAATAGGCGGTTTCCGACCGCAAATGAAACTCCGTTCATGCGCCGGCGTCCAATCCTTGGTCCATTTATGACTACACGCAAGAAGCGTTGGCTTTATGTTGGGGCTGGTGTGAGCGTGGTGACGATCGCCGGCCTAGCCATTGCGGCTAGCGTTTTGTCGCGTCGGTTCGAGCCGTTCATTCGTGAGCAGGCGATTCTTTACATGAGCCGCCGGTTTAATTGCGATGTCGAGCTGGCAGCGCTGCGGATCAAGATGCCTAAGATGTCGCCGGTGAACATGCTGCTGACGCGCGGTCGCGGCGCGTCGGCGCGTGTGGAAGGCGAGGGGATCGCAATGCGCTACAAGGGCGCGCCTGCCGATGCGCCCCCGTTGTTCCGGATCCGTGACTTTTCAATCAAAGTTGACTTAGGCACACTCTTCGACGACACCAAGAAGGTTGATGAAGTGGTTCTGGAAGGGATGGAGATCAACGTTCCTCCGAAGGGAGAACGTCGTCCATTGACCGCCGAGCAGTCTGCTCCCGCGAGCGGCGGCTCGGGTACGACGCCGGTTGTATTGATCCGCGAAGTGATTCTGAAGAACGCGAAGCTGACGATTGTGCCGAAGGATCGCGCCAAGGCTCCGCTCGAGTTTGATCTGGACCGCGTAACGCTGCAGTCGGATGGCGCCGGCAAGCCGATGCGGTACGAAGCGGCTTTAACCAATCCTAAGCCGAAGGGCCGGATTCAGTCGTCAGGCACGTTCGGACCGTGGGTTGCGGATGAGCCGAGCGCGACGCCGCTGGCCGGGCATTACAGCTTTGCCGATGCCGATCTGAGCGTGTTTAAGAGCATTGCCGGCATGCTGCAATCGACGGGTTCTTTCGAGGGTGTGTTGTCTTCGTTGAAGGCACGGGGCGAGGCTCGGGTGCCGGATTTCCGATTGACAATGGCGAATAACCCGGTGCCTCTCTTTACACGCTTTGAAGTTCAGGTGGACGGGACGAATGGCAATACGGTTCTGCAGCCGGTGAATGCGACGCTTGGCTCGACCAAGTTTCGGACGAGCGGCGCGGTGATCAAGCACGAGGGTGAGAAGCGGCGGCATATCGATTTGAAGGTGGATATGCCGAGCGGGAATCTCCGCGACGTTCTGCGGCTGGCGATGAAGGGGCAGCCGTTCATGGAAGGCAAGCTGTATCTGAAGACGAGTTTGTCGCTGCCGCCGTTGTCGGGCAAGGTTCGCGAGAAGCTTCGGCTCGATGGCGAGTTCCGGATCAGTGAGGGGAAATTCCTGAAGTCCACAATTCAGGATGAGATTGACAAGTTGAGCCGCCGGGGCCAGGGCGCGCCGAAGAGCGAAGAAATTGATGAAGTCGTGTCCGGGATGAATGGGAGCTTCCATCTGGAGAATGAACTCATCACGTTCCGGAAGCTCGCGTTCGAGGTGCCGGGCGCGCAGGTAGATTTGGCCGGCGATTACGATCTGGATGAGGACGCGCTGGATTTTCTTGGGACGTTGAAGTTGCGGGCGCGGGTGTCGCAGACGATGACGGGGTGGAAGCGCATCGCGCTGAAGCCGGTGGACCCTTTCTTTGCGAAAGAGGGTGCGGGTACGTTCTTGCGGATCGCGGTAGACGGCACGTCTCGGCAGCCGAAGTTCGGGTTGGCTCGGAATAAGAAGGATTCCCCTGCCGAGGTCGAGGCGGAGCGCGCTCGTGCGGCGGCTAAGTAGGATTGACTGGTGGCAGATATCTCACGAATCACCTCGATCATCGAGCGCGAAGGCGACAGCTACGTGGCGCTTTGCCCTGAGTTCGAGGTTGCAAGCCAGGGCGGGACAGTCGAAGAGGCGCGTGAAACCTTGTGGCAGCATTAACCCTGTTGTTTGAATGCGCCGACTCGGACGAGATCAGGCGAAGGTTCCGACCGCAAGTAGTCGTCACTTAGGTTGAGGTGAAGGTTGCTTCTAGACTTCGTCCGTTGTCGGGCGTGCCTGTCCCGCAGCATCGAGAACTGAAGGTCCGCACGCTGCACAGCATCATCCGCCAATCTGGCGTCTGGAGGGCCGCGTTCCAATTTACTGACTGAACTCAGATCACCGCATGAGGACCGTTTCCGTGGTTTGTTCGCCCGTGTGGACGTGCATCTTGCCGCCGGGCGCACCGTGGATCCAGAGGCCTTCTCCGGGCGGGGCGGGGATTTGCGAGGGCTTGGAGACGACGATGAAGCGATCGTTCTCGACGTGGGCCATCATTTTGCCGATGTGGATATGGGTGTGGCACTGCGTCCTCACCTTTTCGCCGTTGTAGGCGATGCCCCAGTCGTCACCCCACAGCGACTTGGCCTTTTCGATCGCCGCAATCCAAAGTGCAGTGCGGGCCTCGGCGGGTATTTCGTGGAGGTGGTGAAGACCGCCGTAGTGATTTCGCGGCAAGGCCAGCCAGCGATTCGGCTTTCGCGGGTTGATGTCTTTCAGAAAGAAGACCGGCTGATCGGGTGACTGCTTTTCGGCTTCGTTGCAGAGGCTGCATTGCCGGGTCTTCATGGTTTCGGGCTCGGCCGGGTTGCAGGCGCAGACCGTCTGAGCGTCCGCCGCGATCGATAGACCCAACGCGAGTGCGATAACGACAGTCCACTGCATTGTCGCCATTATAATTGTTGGTTGTCCGGCATCCCCGCCAAACATCTGATCGCCGCGCCGTTCGTGTTCCTGCTGTTCTTCTACGGGCTTACGACGGCCGGACTCCTAAGCGCCGATGAGCCGCGTTACGCAGCCATTGGGCGCGAGATGGCGTTGTCGGGCGACTGGATCACTCCACGGCTTTGGGGTTCGCCGTGGTTCGAGAAGCCTCCGCTGTTGTATTGGATGATCGCTGCCGGGTTTAAGGCCGGGTTGAGCGACGACCTGGCTCCACGGCTGCCGGTGGCGATACTTAGCGCCGGCTTTCTTCTGCTGTTCTTCCATCAAGTACGGCGTGAGTTCGGCGAGCGCGCGGCGCTGTATGCGTCCGGTATTTTGGCAACGTCGGCGGGCTGGCTGGCCTACTCGCATGTGGCGGTGACGGACC